>JAITPV010000239.1 GCA_031289275.1 Tannerella sp. | reverse complement strand
GCGAGGGTGGTTTCGTTCGACCCGAAGACGAATGTTCTTCTGTTTCCCATAGCAGGCGACTTGCTTGTAGCCAAGGGTATCGGCGGGATGATTCACGGCGCTTCGATGAAGTACATCTCGAAAGATTTTCTGAGCACTAAGGATATAGATACGAACAATGCCGAAGAGGTGATTCGCATGCAGCCCGATATTATTGTACTCGGTATCAATCTGGCCGCCAATATCAGTATTGAGCGGTACGATCTGTTTTCCGGGAAAATCAATATACCGGTTGTAGTGGTAGATCTCGATCTGAAGCAATTGGACAAGAGTATCGACTTTTTGGGGGAATTGTTGAACAGGACGGACGACGCCCGCCTGTGTTCGCGTTTTGTCCGTTCAATTTACGCCCTGTCCGACGAATGTAAGGAGAAAGCGCCCGCTCCGGGTTCGGTCTATCTGGCCAACCGCTCCACCGGTCTGCTCTCGGCGTCCGAAAATACGACGCATACGCAGGTGTTTACCTATATGAATATACCCGTCGTTACGAAAGGAGACTTGGATCCGAGAGGGTTTACTCCGGTATCGATTGAGCAGGTCATGGTTTGGAATCCCGATTATATCTTTTGTTTGGGAAGCGGCGAATCGAATCCGTACCGCAACATCCTCAAGTCGGGCGTATGGCGCAGGATAAAAGCCGTAGGAGAACAGCGGGTTTACAACGTCCCCGCCACGCCTTATCCGTGGATTGACATGCCTCCTTCGGTGAATCGCTTACCCGGTATTATCTGGCTGGCATACCTTTTCTATGGCTTGCCTGCCGAACGCACCGAAAAGGAAATCAGGGAATTTTACCGGATTTTCTATCGCTACGAATTGTCCGAAAAGGAATATAAAGACTTGTTCAAATGGCATTAATCCAATTAAATAATAAGAATATGAAAAAGATTGATTTATTTTTCGCCTTGAGCGAACTGTTGTGTATCCTCGTGCTTTTCAACGCCTGTCAGCAGGATGAACCCGAAACTGAAATTGTATATGGCACGGATATTTATGAATTGAAAACGTATCAGATCGAACGCGATCCGGGAGTAGTAAGAAGCGGATGGGGGATGGACATGTATCACCTGGGCAACTCCATGCTTGACAGTATTTATTTCGATGCAGACCGTTTGCCTCCCTGGCATCCGAACAATCCCGTCGCAAACGGTGATGCCATCATCAAGCAGGATGCCGAAGCCGGTGTACAGGAGTTTAGATACGACCTGTTGTTCTACAACGAAATGGGCTATACGCAAAATGCGACGGGCGACTATACGGCGCAGGGCAACCCGGTTATTTTTATTTATACCGACCCGACGAACGCCGACAACAGCGCCAAGGCAACCATTGCAGGGACAGGGGTTGCATTCTTCGACGCCTTTACGTATGCGGACATCACCCCTGCGCTGATAGCTCGCTTGCAGTCAGACCCTCTGGTGATATTGAACGACCACCGTACCGAATTGCATACCCCCACGATTGACGGAAAGGTAACATTGGCAGACGATATTTATCCCTTTTATGAAACGCTGACCATTGGAAACAAGTTTCGTCCGGGCTACGGCGACCTTCCGTCGGGAAACAACGAGAACGAAATCGACCTTCAACCGGTATTCCTGATCAAGACCCGCGAAGGTCTCTATGCGAAGTTCATGGTTACGGACTTTCAGGGCACGGGACAGGATACCCGGAAACTCACCTTGCAGTGGCAGGCTTTGAAGGAGAATTAATGAATCTGATGGTTGTTTATGCAAGCCTTTTGGCGGGCGGCGGCGTACCGGACACGGTCGTTGTCGGACGTCCCCTTCCCGAGGTGGAAATCACGGCTTCGGCTTCCCGGCGTACTTTATTGACGCACAGTTTTTCGGAAAGCGTTATTGATGAACAGGTGATCCGGGAGAAAATCGCGTCCTCCTTCATCGACGTGCTGGAAGAGGCGCCGGGCATCACCAAACGTGGCGAGTACCACTCCCCTATTGCCCTGCGCGGACTGGGCGGCAAACGCCTGTTGGTTACGAAGGACGGAAACCGCCGCATGGGTAATTTCCAAAACGGCTTTATGGGGCAAAGCGTCAATATATACGATCTGGAAAAGGTGGAAATCATCAAAGGTCCCGCTTCCGTTAAATACGGTCCGGGCGCCATCACCGGCGTTATCAACATGCGGACGAAGTCACCCTTTACCCGACCGGGACTGCACGGACAAGCCATGACATACTACGGTACGAACAATCGGGAAAAGAACCTGCTGGCAAGCCTCAACTGGGCTAACCTCGACCATGCCCTCTCCTTTTCTTCCCGCTACCGCTCGGCAGGCAATTTCCTTTACGGACAGGGAGAGGAAGCGCAAAACAGCCACTTTGAAGACAAAGATTTCAGGCTTTCCTATACATGGGAAAACGACCGCATGTTAAGCCTCAACTTCGAAAGCGAATATCATCTGGGAGGTCCCTGGGGGCGTCCTGCCGGATTCAACGGCGACAAGCAGACACGCATGTATAATGCTTATGACGACATCTGGCATTCTGCGGCAAACCTTGTCTGGAGTCCTTTCGGACGGTTGAGAAAAGTGGAGGCGTCGGTCTTCTTCGACAAGGAACGCCGACGGCAACTCAACGATTCGTATGACATAGGAAGCGGTCGGCTGTCGTACCGGCAGGACGTCAGGTACGGGAATTATTATGCCGGATGGCGCGGGTCGGCGGTTTTCAGCCTCTTCAAATCCTCCGAACTGACCGTTGGAACCGACGGCGTGTATTACCGCATTGAATCGCCCACTTACTTGACGGATTATTTCCTCGACACAAAAATCAACAACCGGGTCAATAAAAATGCAGGCGTCGCACTGGCAGGTCTTTTTGCCGAAGCGGAACATCAGGCGGCGGACGACAGGTTAAAACTGCGGGCAGGCGTTCGCATGGACTATTCCCGCATCAGCGAAGGCGAAGTGCACGATACCCTCGCCTTTCGGGGACGGCAGGCCGACGTGTTTGCGTGGAACGCCACGCTTGGCGCCGTGTATTCTCTTACCGGCAACCTTTTCCTGTCGGCGCAACTGGCGCGTTCCGGCCGTATGCCCGACGCCTTCGAGATGTTTATGATCAGTTCCAATTCCGACGGCGTAATCACCGGCAACCCGGAACTGAAGCCTGAATACGGCATCAATATCGACGCCGGTATCAGGGGAACAGTAGCCTCCCTTGCTTTCGACTTCACCCTGTTCTGCAATTTCCTCAACGACTTTATCTCGCTGGAATATTGGTTAAATTCGGGCAAGAAGGGCATCAACTATACCTACCTGAACGTGGAAAAAGCCCGTATCGCAGGCTTTGAATTTTCAGCCTCCCGTACATTCACCGGCATTTTCTCGCCGACTGTCGATTTGGTCTGGAACGGTATGTGTACCTACATCCGGGGCAGCAAACTGGAAGGAGGCAGCAACTTCGCAGGCCACCCTGTTCCCTTGCGGGAGATACCTCCCTTCAATACCAAAAACGAACTCGTTTGCCGGAAGCATCTTTCGTCCGCTCTCACCTTTAACATTGGTGGCGACATCCGCTACTATGCCGCCCAAAACCGTATTGCACCCGTAACCGACGGAGGATATGTTTCTCCGTCCTACTGTCTCTTCGGCGCTTCCGCAGGAGTTGGCGGCCACCGCAATGACATCCGCTGGAACCTCAACCTGAAAGGCGACAATCTGGCCGACAACCGTTACCGGCCCTTTGAATCCCTGGTCTATGGCATGGGGCGGAATATAAAAATACTGCTCTCGATTCATTTTTAACAGAACAACTATGAAACTGATAACATTCTCAGGGCCGCCTTCTTCGGGAAAAACTTCTGTCGTGCTGAAGTTAATCAATGAACTTGCCTCCAAAGGGAAATCGGCAGGCGTCATCAAGTTTGACTGTCTGTATGCGAACGAGGCGGAACTTTTCGGCAAATATGACATACCGGTGAAAGTCGGTTTGTCGGGCGGACTTTGCCCCGATCACTTTTTTGTAACCAACATACAGGAAGGTGTGGAATGGGGCGCGAATGAAGGATTCGATTTCCTGTTTACCGAAAGCGCGGGCTTGTGCAACCGCTGTTCGCCGCATATCAAAAACGTGTTGGCGATATGTGTGATCGATAATCTGATGGGGATGGATACGCCCCGTAAAATCGGGCCGATGTTGCGCATGGCCGATGTTGTCGTTATTACCAAATACGATATTGTGTCGCAAGCCGAACGCGAGGTATTTGCCTTTCGGGTGATGCAGGCCAATCCCAAAGCGCGTCTGCTGTTTATCAACGGCATCAGCGGACAGGGTGTGTTTGAATTGAGCCGGCTGGTTTCCGAAGCGCCCGACACGTGGACGGTAACCGACCATCGCCTGCGCTTTTCCATGCCTGCCGCCCTGTGTTCTTATTGTCTGGGCGAAACCTTGATTGGTTCCGAATATGAAGTTGGAAATCTCAAAAAAATTAAATATTGAACAATATGGAAACAAAAACATTTACTTACATGCCGGATGCACCGTCCGGGCTGATTGACACGAGGCAGGGGGCTATCAATATATATGCGTCCATGCCCTGCCCCATGAAAGTGCCTTTCAAGCAATTGATGACGCCGTTTGTGGAATCCTGTAATGCCGGTCATCCCGACGCGCCTGTTTATTGTCCCGATGTGGCCGACTGCTCTTTGGAAGCATTGGGGCTGACCGTGCGCCGCACCGTCGATCCCGATTACCTGCCGGACATTGTGATTGCCAACAACTACGAGTTTGTGTTCGAATATCCTTTCTACGAAAGTCTTTTGAAAACAGGCGTGTTCACAGGCGTTTCACATCCGTCCGATTTGGAAGCGATGCCTGCCGAACTGCGTACCAATCTTACGAATCACAACATGGGCGTGCTGTGTTTCGGTTCGCGAAGCGTTGTTCTGGACGTAACGGTCGATGGCGTTCCCCAAAACATCATGTCGTGGCGCGAGTTGCTCACTCCTGCATGGGAAGACCAATTTACCGTACACGGACATTTGGACAAGGCGACCTTCGGCTTTATGTACTTTCTGAATAAACATTTCGGTGCGGAAGGAATCGTTCGCTATGCCAAGAATATTGCCGATATAAAACACTTCTCGCAAATCATTAAACGCCTCAACTCGACCGGTGAATACAAAACGGCCATCAATATTTTGCCCGATGTGGCTACCGCCAAAATTCCCTCGACGAAAAAAGTCAGGATACTGGATTTGGAAGAGGGGAAGATGCTAAGCCCGATGATGCTGTTTGTGAAGACGTCCAAACTGGAACAGTGCCGCAAAATACTGGATTTCTTTTGGAGCAAACCCTTCCGCAAAATGTTAGGCAACGGTTGTCTGCTGCCCGACGGGTTGAGAAAGGACAGACGGTATTCCATCCCCGATTTCGGCGTGCTGGCAACCGACTACAAGCGATTGGAGAAAGCGTTCAACGACTTGTTTCTGGAAAACCTGAACTTCGGTAAAATAAACGAACGGATGACCGGGGGCGGAATATGCAAGTAAAAACGGTACAGTCCATCACCCTGATCGGAGGACAGGACAAATCGGGCGTAGCCGAAAATGTCCGGCTGGAAATAGCGTCGGGCAGCGTAACGGCCATCGTGGGGGCAACCGGGTCGGGCAAAAGTCGCCTGCTTGCCGATATTGAATGGATGGCCCGGAACGATACGCCCACAGGCCGCACCTTACTTGTCAACGGCGAACTGCCCGACAGGGCGAACCGTTTTTCGCCCGAACATAAATTAGTCGCCCAACTCTCGCAAAACATGAATTTTGTGATGGACGCTACCGTTGGAGAGTTCATCCGCTTGCACGCCGAAAGTCGCAGCCACAGCAGTCTCGACCCTGCAAATGCAGCCGGCGAGATTGTCGCCCAAGCCAATTTGCTGGCCGGCGAATCGTTTTCCGAAGATACGCCGCTGACGAATCTTTCGGGCGGACAGTCGCGTGCCCTGATGATTGCAGACACGGCTTTTCTCAGTTTGTCACCCATCGTGCTGATAGACGAAATCGAAAACGCCGGCATCGACCGCAAAAAAGCGTTGGAACTGCTCATCCGAAAAGAAAAAATTACGCTGA
The DNA here is from genome assembly GCA_031289275.1 of Tannerella sp. Lineage (GTDB taxonomy): Bacteria > Bacteroidota > Bacteroidia > Bacteroidales > Tannerellaceae > Tannerella. Next base: position 191 of record JAITPV010000239.1, on the reverse strand, counting down.
TGGCCACCCACGACCCCATTCTCTCCCTGATGGCCGACCAACGCTTAGTTATCAAAAACGGCGGCATCCGGTGCATCATCCGTACTTCCGAAACGGAAAAGAAAATACTGGCAGAACTGGAGGAACTGGACAACACCATGCTGTCATTCAGGCAACGCTTGCGACAGGGGGAGCAGTTTAACTGATTACAT
>JAITPV010000160.1 GCA_031289275.1 Tannerella sp. | reverse complement strand
CCAGCAGGAAAAGTCCTGTAATCAAGAGAGCAATGCCGAGATTGTGTTTCATTCGGATGTAGTATAAGGAATAAAAAAATCTAAAATTCTGATTAAGTATAAGGAAATCAATGTGCTTTCGAAACAGTTATTTCCCCGAATCGGGTAATTTGTGTTTTAGACGTTTCATTCAGGTAGGATTCCATGTAAAATTATGCCCTTTTTGCGACCATTTGAAATGCACCCCAATAGACTACATTTGCATTAATTCCGTCATGCCGGTTGCAGTTCGCTGATTAAATTCGTCTGAACCTTTTTCCAGTCCGGTATACGCTTCGGCCTTTTTTTTCGTTATTAACGGTAAAACAAGTCAATTATGAAGATTCGTGCGATAACAGCGCTGTTATTTCTGTCCTTGTCCGTGAATGGGTTTGCCCAGGGAGGACGGATTAAAATCTCCGGAAATGTGCGGGATGCCGATGGGAATCCGTTGGATCTGGTTGCCGTTCAGGTGAAAAACACATTGATCGGAACCATGACGAACGAAGAAGGATTTTATTCTCTTCCGGTAGCGCCCGGAGATTCCCTGACGCTGTTATTTTCCTGTCTGGGCTACAACAAGGCCGAGCGGATCATTCCCCGCGTCAGTCAGAACATGCGTGTGAATGTGCAGATGAATTATACCTCGCTGGAATTGGGCGAAGTGAATGTGACGGCCATGCAAAGGCAAACGACCACCATGGAAACGATCGACGCCAACCGGCTGAAACTTCTTCCCGACCCGTCGGGCGGGAATATTGAAAGCCTGGTTGTGACTCATGCCGGGGTTTCGTCGAACAATGAACTGAGTTCGCAATATTCGGTACGTGGCGGGAGTTACGACGAAAATATCGTTTATGTAAACGGGATGGAAGTGTTTCGTCCGCTGTTGATTCGTTCGGGCGAACAGGAAGGATTGAGTTTCATCAACCCGAACATGACGGAAGCGGTACAGTTTTCTGCCGGCGGGTTTGAAGCGCGTTATGGCGACAAGATGAGTTCGGCGCTGGACATCAAGTACAAGCAACCGAAAGCGTTTGAAGGCTCGGCATCCGCCAGTCTGATGGGCGCTAACGTGTATGTGGGCAGTTCGACCGGGAAATTCACGCAAGTCACCGGCTTTCGCTATAAAACAGGCCGCGCCCTGCTGAACACAATGGATACGGACGCCGATTATGATCCGAGTTTCATGGATTTCCAGACCTACTGGACGTATCGGTTTTCTCCCCGGTGGGAAGCCAATTTCCTGGGGAACGTGTCGTTGAATAACTATACATTTATTCCCCACGGCAGGGAGACGTCTTTTGGAACGGCTAATCATCCGCGAAAGTTTACGGTTGGATTCGACGGGAAAGAACGGGATCAGTTTCAGACACTCTATGGCGCTGTTACTTTGAAGCATCATCTAAGCGCGAAATCCGAAATCGGGATACAAGCTTTCGTTTTTAATAGCCGGGAAGAAGAAAGTTATGATATTACAGGATATTATTGGATGGATTTGTCTGCTACGGAAGAGACGGAAGGTGCAGTTGAATCTTTGTCGTTAGCCTATTATCACGAACATGCCCGCAACCGGTTATTGTCCAATGTGGCGCATGTCGGTTTGTATGGCGTGCAACAAATTGCCGCAAATCACACATTTAAATGGGGCATAAACGGCCAACGGGAACGTATTACCGACAAAATCAGCGAATGGGAAAGTCGTGATTCGGCCGGCTATTCCTTGCCGCAGACGGGTACAGACGTGAATGTGATCGCGAATCTCTTTTCGGATAATCGAATAGAAAGCAGCCGTTTCTCCGGTTATCTGCAAGATGTGTTCAAGTTTCGCACAGAGCAGGGATTATTCACGCTCGTGGGCGGTGTAAGAGGTAGCTATTGGACGTACAATAAAGAATTTATCTTTAGTCCGCGCCTTTCGGCAGGGTTCATCCCGAATGTGAATCAAGACTGGACATTTCGCTTGGCTTCAGGCGTCTATTATCAATCTCCCTTTTATAAGGAATTGCGGGTCGAAGTGAAAGATGACAACGGGAACAGCGTCATTCGGTTGAACGACCGGCTGAAATCGCAACGATCCGTCCATTTCATCTTGGGAGGCGATTATGCCTTCCGGGCTGTGGCGCGCAATTTTAAAGTGACTACGGAACTCTATTACAAAAACCTGGACAATCTCAATCCTTATACGGTAGATAATGTAAAAGTCCGGTATTATGGCGAAAATTGTGCGAAAGGATACATTGCCGGGATGGATATGAAGATTTTCGGGGAATTTGTGCCCGGCACGGATTCCTGGCTTAGTTTGTCGTTGATGAAGACGGAACAGACCATCCGGGGACAAACCAAAGCGCCGCTTCCCAATAGCCAGGGATACAATCTTTCGCTTTATTTTCAGGATTATTTCCCCGGTTACAAACGGGCGATGTTGAATCTGAAAGGCGTATTGGCCGGCGGATTTCCGGTCACGGCCCCTCGTAGAGGCTATGAAGGCGGTTACCGTCGTACGCCGCCTTACCGGCGGGTAGATATAGGGATGACCTATCAATTAGCCGGTGGTTCTGACGATATTATGGATCGCCGGTTTTTCCGTCATTTCAAAAACGTATGGTTAGGAGTGGATGTTTTTAATCTTTTAGACATTAAAAATACAGTCTCTTACTATTGGATTACAGACGTATACAACCAACAATATGCCGTGCCGAACTATTTAACCGGCCGTCAATTAAATGTACGTATAGTGATTGACTTTTAAGAGCGCAAAAATCTCAGATTCCCGGATGAAAACCCGTACATGGAATTTGAAACTTTAAATGGAATTGGATCAGCGATTTGTGATTTTGTTGAGAAAAAAGTTCGAAAATAATTTGGTGGAAGAAAAAAAATATCTATCTTTGCACCCGCTTTGAGAGAAAAGCACCCGATGAAAGAAATAATACAAAAAGAGAGCGAGACTTTTTCAATCTCTACGCTTTGATTATCAGAGGAGTTTGAAAAAAACTCTCAAAAAATCTCCAAAAGATTTGGAGTGAGAAATAAAAAGCAGTATATTTGTAGTTCGTCGAAAAAAAAAATAACGAAAATGATTGGGCGGATACGCCGATCGTTTTGGGAATTAGACAAGCGTTCTTTGAAAAGATTTTACATAAAACAAGATGTAGTACAAGAAAAGAGAGGCCGAGAAATCGGCAGTATGCTTGGATCGGATCTGGGGGGGCATGAAAGTGTCCGTTC
>JAITPV010000155.1 GCA_031289275.1 Tannerella sp. | reverse complement strand
GCACCTCTTCGGTCGTAGCGGCTGCTATAAACATGCGACCCTCCGGGTCGTGGAGGATGAGAGGGCGGCTTTCACTATCTACATCCTGCCCCCATCCTAACCCCCAATCGCTACGCTTCATTGGGGGTTATTCACATTAAGACCTCCGGTCTTTTCCCGACACACCAAACTTTCCCTGATTAGCCCACCCGTCATTGGTAGGTTGGACGGATTTCCGCCGTCCGTGCCCCCGTGCCTCCATGTTCAATAGAATTATTGTATTCATTCTCAATTCTCAATTCTCAATTCTCAATTCCTCTTGTAATCATCACTCTTAATTCTTAATTCCTTCGTCCCTGTTCAGTTTAAAAATTCAAACTGGACAGTTTAAAAATTCAAACCGTCCGGTTTAAAAATTCAAACCGTCCGGTTTAAAAATTCAAACTGTTCAGTTTAAAAATTCAAACTGGACAGTTTGATACAACCAAACCGTCCAGTTTGGCACAACCAAACTGTCCGGTTTAGTGTAACCAAACTGTCCGGTTTAGTGTAACCAACCTGTCCGGTTTAGTGTAACCAAACTGTCCGGTTTAGTGCAACCAAACTGTCCGGTTTAGTGCAACCAAACTATAAAGACCCATGCCATCAAACAAGTTTATTTTATTTAGGTACTTGAATAATAAACGGATAGCTGAACTCCCGTATCTCTTTTGTGAATTTGTCACCCACTCGCCGCGGCGCCTTTCTTTCGAAGGGCACGATCGCGGAAAATGGATTTACATCGCTGCACGCTGGGAAAATACCCGTGGCGTGAAAGGTCCCCGGACGGAAATCATCAACGCTGTCGTCTCTCCTGAGATTCAATGATGCGGAGGTGTGAGGTGTTTGAAAACAGACGTTACATGCCGCTGAAGTCGATGCCGTCGAACAGGAGCGACGGAATCCGCCAAGGGGTGTGCGTCGGCGGGTCGTTGCCCACCTCGACCAGGTTGTTCCACAACGACAGCATGTTGCCCGTAATGTTCATCTCATTGACCGGCTGTGTCAGTCGGCCTTTTTCGATCAGGAAGCCTTCGATTCCATACGAGAAATCGCCCGTGGTGGTGCTGCAATTTCCGCCGTTGAAGCCCGTAACCAGGATCCCTTTGTCGAGCGAAGCCACCAACCCGTCCGTGTTTTTGTCTCCCAGGGGCATGGTCAGGATGGAGGGCGAGTCGATGGTCTGTTCCGTTTCCATTTTATGGGCGTAATAGGTGTCTATATAATAGGTTTTCAACACGCCGGCCTCGAATACGGTCAGCCGTTTGGTAGCCACTCCTTCGCTGTCGAAGTAGCGGGCGCCGGCAGCCTGGGGCAGGTGCGGTTCATCGAGCAGCGTTACCTTGTCGCCCACTACTTTCCGGTTTAATTTGTCCGGCAAAAACGAATTTTGCTGTTGGACGGATGCGCCGTACAGGGCGTCTATGACGGGCGATAACAGGCGGCGGGAGTTGATAAAGTCCACCACCATAGGCAGCCTGGCCGAAGCGATTTTGCGTTGGCCTAATTTGCGCAACGTGCGTTCCAGGGCTTTGGCGCCGATGCCTTCCTTTATCAGCGTGTCGTAGTAGAGCGACGAATCGTACCAGAACGAAGACGGTCGGGCATCTCCTTCGCCTTTGATGCCGGCGCTGCCGCTCAACGTGAAATGCGAACCGGATGCTTCGCCTTCAAATCCGTTACTGGCTATCATATAGCGGAAATATTCTTCATCGTCGTAGGAAGATTCTGCCGAAACAAGCCGTTCGTCTTTTCCCATGATTTCTTCGCAAACGCGCATGGCAAGCGCCATTTTATCGTCCGGCCGGATGGATTCAAATGTCACGTCGTACAGTTTCAGGTCGCTTTCGTCGCCTTTGTAGTAGCGCGAAGCGTCGGGCAGCGTGCGTGCCTTGTCTTCGGTCAGGTAACAGGTCGAGTCGATCGCGTTGCGGATAAACCGCTCCAATTCTATTTTGTCGAGCCGGTTGGTGGAATATGTGCCGAAACGTCCGTTTACAAAAAGACGGAGCGAAAGCGCATTTTCCGAGGCCTGCTGCAGGCGGTCTATTTTCATGTCACGGATTTCAAACGAACTGCTTGAGCCGTTATACAGGTTGATCCGGACGCTTTGGCATCCGTTCTTCAGGGCGTAATCCATCGCCCATTGCGCTAATTGTTTGTGTGTATTTGACAGCATATTAATTTTCTCCTCCTACGGTAAGTTTACTGACTAAGGCCGACGGCATGCCGCATGTGACGGGACAGGATTGTCCGTCTTTGCCGCACGTCCATGTCCCGTTATCCATTTGATAATTATTGCCGACCATTGTGATGTCGGCTAATGCCTTGGGGCCATTGCCGATGATGTTGATGTCTTTGACGGGTTGCGTGAGTTTACCGTTTTCGATCAGATAACCGTTCTTGACAAAGAAGGTAAAGTCGCCGGCGCCGATTTGTACCTGTCCGTTGGTGAAATGGGTAGCGAAGACGCCTTTCTTCACCGAAGCAATGATTTCTTCTTCACTGTATTTGCCGGCTTCCATGTAGGTGGAACGCATGCGGGGGATCGGCGTCATGCGGAAGGATTCGCGCCGGCCGTTACCGGTGGAAGGTACGCCGTAATGCTTCGCACTGATGCGGTCGTGCAAATAATTAGTCAACACGCCGTTTTGCACGATATAGGTCTTTTGCCCTTCCACGCCTTCGTCGTCGATGTTGACGGCGCCGCGGCTGAAGGGGATCGTTCCGTCGTCCACGACGTTGATGCTCGTGTTGCAGATCGTTTGATGCAGTTTGTCGGAAAAGATAGACGTGTTTTTGCGATTGAAGTCGGCTTCAAAAGCATGTCCGATGGCTTCATGCAGCAAGATGCCCGAACCTCCGGCGCCCATGACGACGGGCATTTCGCCGCCTTTCGGTTTGATGGCCTGAAAAAGAAGGGCGGTTTTGTCTACCGCCTCCCGCGCAATCGTTTCAATGACCTCGTCCGTCAGAAATTCCGCTCCCATCCGGAAAGAACGGCTCGCATGGTTGTTCTCGATCTTCTCGTCTTCCATCATGATACATTGCGCATAGAGCGATACCATTGGGCGATAATCGTAGTACATCTGTCCTTCGGAATTGCAGAAAAAGATATGCGACGTGGTGTCTCCCAAACCGGCCATTACTTTGATGACCCGGTGATCCAAGGCAAAAATCCGGTCGTTCAACTTTTGCAGATACGGCATTTTATCTTTCACCACGACCTCTTCCCAGGGCGTCCGCACGTGGTAATAATTGTGCGTCAGCGGCCATTCCGTCAGGCAGACCGGTTCTTTACGTCCGCCGCCGGAAGCAATGCGTGCTGCCGTTTGTGCCGCTTTCAGCATATCTTTCAGCGTGATGTTCTCGACGTAGGCATACCCCGTCTGGTTGCCGGAAAGTACGCGCACGCCCATCCCGTAATCAATGTTTGACGATGCGCGATTCACTGCCGCATCCTGCAATCCGATACTGTTTGAATAACTGTGTTCAAAAAACAGATCGGCATATTCGCCTCCTTTTTCCAATGCGGTGGCGAGCACTCTGGTCAGGTCGTTTTCACTGACGTTGAAGTGAGATTTCTGTTCCGATACATTCATGACTGCAAATGTACGCGAAAATAACGACACAAACAATGTCATTTAATTTTTGACTTTTTGAATCTTTCTGTATCTTTGTCCCTGAATTTTCGATTTATACTATACATATCATGTTGAGAAAAAAGAGAAGTTATGCCATGTTGTCCGTTATCATGTTGATGGTTTGGACGAGCGGGTGTCATAAGGACGACGACGATTCGTCGGATTCATCTACCAGTACAACGTACAAGATGAAAAATGTGAATAACGGACAGACCTATCTGGCAGGAAATACTACCATTTATCTGGATAGTGATAATTGCTTCACCGGCGGACAATTTGTCGACTTGGGTGGAATGAGCGGGCTGGATGATATATTGAGCATCCCTGACACCGGCTGGCTTTTGACGATGCCCATAACGCCCGGACACGGATATGTCGCCCGCTATGGTACAATCTATTATGGCATTTATGTGGTCGCCTACCTGAAAGATGCGAGCGATGACAGTCTGATTATCGGAGCGGAAGTGTATTACCAGAAACTGAGTCTTCTCCCCGTACCCTCTTTGCAGACATCGCCACCTTATACCCCGGGCGGCATTTACAGCGTAGATGACGTCAGAGGCATCGTATATAAAGTCACGGCAGACGGTACGCACGGAATGATCATGTCGCTGCATGAAACAACGTGTGCCTGGGCGACCGTAAATAACGAACCGGGCTGCTCGGACGAAGACTCCGGAATGAACAACATGAACCGTGTGAAAGAACAACCCGGCTGGCCGAATCAATATCCGGCCTTCAAATGGTGCGACGCCCTGCATACGGCCGACGACGCATCCGGCTGGTATCTGCCGGCGCCGCACGAAATGGACGAACTCCGTGACGCCTCCCTGGCCTGTTGGGAGCAAATGGAAGAAACCGTGCAGTACTACGGCGGAGATATGATGGCAATAGCTATTTATTGGACATCTTACGAATACAGCACCTATAGCGCCTGGTCTTATTCGCTCGACACCGGTCATCAGACCAACAGCCTCAAGAGCCGTGCATACAGCGTGCGGGCGATACGGGCTTTCTAAGCGAACACCGGTGAAATCTTTGAACATTGAATCATTAGGACAAAATTTGAAATAGATTTGGTCTTCTCAAAACAGGTGTATACCTTTGCGTACACCAAAATAGAAAAGTAATGAAAGTGCTGACAACTCGGGAAATCAGGAAAGATACCAAAACATATTTTGAACTCGCCGAAAAAGAACGAATTGCCGTCAAAAGAGGCAAAAAATATGTCACCTTAATAGTCTCCAATAAACCGGATACCCTTTTTGTGTCCGAAGACCGGATCAAAGAGTTTATGGCGATCCCGATGCAATACCGGTGCAACCCCTTTGATTATATCTCGTCAGGCGACCTGTTCTATGCCGATCAGCGGAACATAGAACACATCAACAACGCGATTGAGCAAGCCGGGAATGGACAAACAAAAAAACTCTCTAAAGAAGAACAGACACAACTTTTCGGACTGTGATGAATATACCTGAAACCGTGTACCAAATCGAATATACAACGCAATTTTTAGAGGATACATAGGAATCTTTGAATCATAGAATCATTGAATTTCAATCCAACGCTTCGATTTCATGCAGCCAAAGCGCCGCGGAGGCATCGCTGGGCATACGCCAGTCGCTACGCGGCGAGAGGCTGATGGAACCCACCTTCGGCCCGTCGGGCAGGCAACTGCGTTTGAACTGTTGAGCAAAGAAGCGGCTGAAAAAAACATGCAGCCATTTCTTGATCACCTCTTTCGTATATTGATCGCGAAAAGCCCGCTGAGCCAGAAAATAAATCTTCGCCGGCGGAGCGCCGAAACGCATGAAATGATACAGAAAAAAGTCATGCAGTTCATACGGGCCGACCAGCTCCTCCGTCTTTTGAAGGATCGCATCCTCATGCTCGCCGGACGGAATCAGTTCGGGACTGATCGGCGTACTGATAATATCCCGCAACGTCTTTTCCGACAACTCATCCATCTTATGACCCGCCACCCATTCCACCAAATACCGGACAAGCGTTTTCGGAATGCCCGCATTGACGGCATACATCGACATATGGTCGCCGTTGTAAGTCGCCCAGCCCAACGCCAGTTCCGACAAATCGCCCGTCCCCACCACGATGCCATGCTCCTGATTCGCCAAATCCATCAAAATCTGCGTACGTTCACGCGCCTGCGTATTTTCGTACGTCACATCCTGCATCTGCTCGTCGTGTCCGATGTCCTCGAAATGCTGCCGGCAAGCCTTATGAATATCTATTTCGCGCAGCGTAACGCCCAGCGAACGGATCAACTGCCGCGCATTACGGCAAGTCCGTTCCGAAGTGCCGAAGCCCGGCATCGTGACACCGGTAATCTGCTTCCGCGCCCGTCCGAGCGCGTCAAACGTCGTAGCGGCAACCAGCAGCGCCAACGTCGAATCCAGTCCGCCGGAAACGCCGATCACAGCCGTTTCCGCATGGGTATGCACCAACCGTTTCGCCAAACCGTTCACCTGTATATGGAAAATTTCCTCACACCGCTCTTCACGCATCCGGTCATCCTTCGGCACAAAGGGCGCCGGATCAATGCTACGGACATATTTTTTCTTTTTATTCTGCCACAAATCAAACGGCACACAAACCGACGCACGATGATCCGGCACATACGCCGCGCCCTGCGTGAAGCCCGTATTTACCAGCCGGTCATGACGCAAATAAGCCACGTCAATCTCACTCATCACCAATTTCTCTTTCATTGGAAACCGTTCCGACTCTGCCAGCAGGACGCCATTTTCGGCAATCAAACTTTTTCCGGCATACACCAGGTCGGTACTCGATTCCCCGTATCCCGACGACGTATATATATAACCTGCCAGGCAACGGGCAGACTGCTGTTTGACCAACGATTTCAGATATTCATGCTTGCCGATCAATTCGTTACTCGCCGAAAGATTAACCAGCAGATCGGCGCCCTGAACCGCCAGTAACGAACTCGGAGGAATCGGCGCCCAGAGGTCTTCGCACAATTCGATACCGATACATACGCCCTCCGACGCAAATAACAACCGCGTCGAAAGCGGACACACCTTCCCGCCGACCACAACCGTATCCGTCCGCAAATCATCGCCGGACGAAAACCAGCGCTTCTCCTGAAACTCCCTGTAATTCGGCAAATACGTCTTGGGAACAATCCCCAGGATGCTTCCTTTCTGAAAAACAACCGCCGTATTCATCAACTTGTTTTCCGCACGCAGCGGCATTCCGACGATACAAAGGGTTTCGACCGCCTTCGTTTTCCGGATCAGTTCCAGCAGCGCCTTTTCCGCCTGTCGCAGCAAAATATCCTGCGCAAAAAGATCCATACACGTATATCCGGTAATAGACAATTCCGGGAAAGCCATGACCTGAACGTCCTGCGCTTCCGCTTTTTTCAACATATATTCGATCCGCTGAATATTATAATTACAATTACCTATCTGCAAATAAGGAACGGCGGCAGCCACTTTAATATATCCATACATAATCATCCGTATTAATAGTTTGAGATGCCAAAGATAACGAAAAAGAATCCATACTTATCCATCCGTTTCAAAAAGGCGGAAACTTTTTTTCAAACGCTATCGAAAAACAAGTATACGCCGTAACAGTTAAAAAACAGAGACTATGGCAAATTCAGGGGTGCATTTCAAATGGTCGCAAAAAGGGCATAATTTTACATGGAATCCTGCCTGAATGAAACGTCTAAAACACAAGATAGACGTAAAAAAACGCTTACTTGATTCGGGAAAATAACTGTTTGCTCAAAATTCCATTATCGGTGCAGGAGAAAGTAATATCATCAATCAAAATGCAGATAATTCTTTCATAGGTGGTGGACACCGTAATAAAATTTCCTC
>JAITPV010000141.1 GCA_031289275.1 Tannerella sp. | reverse complement strand
CTGAAATCAAGCGGTTTCAATATCGAAGACACGCATTTGACGGATATTAAACGTATCGAAAAACTTTTTTCGCCCGTTATGGTTGCTTTCGCATGGGCGTATGTTGTTGGAATTTACGTCCACGAAAACATTAAACAGATAAAAATTAAAAAACACGGACACAGAGCTAAAAGCCTGTTTAAATATGAATTACAAACCATTGCCGCTGCATTGCCGAATCCTTTTGCCAAATTCGATTTTAATGTCTTTGTTTTTTTGTCATGTACTTAGCATCTTCATACAAAACAGTACGAACATGAGTACAATAGAATTGGAAGCTCGAAAGGCAGAAATAGCCCGCAATATCCTTATCGAAACCGATGAACGGATCGTTGACGGGCTGATTGAATGGTATCGCAACTCAAAATGTAGAGAAAGGGCGAATAAAAGTCAAACGGTAGCCGGTCTTTTGAAACTGGCTTCGGAAAACAGGATCGTAGCCGATAACTACAAATTTAACCGCGAAGCATGTTATGATCGCTAAAACATTTATCGACAGCAATGTCCGGGTCTATTTATTCTTGCGGGACAATCATTCAAAATACCTTGCAGCCGAACGCTATATCGAGGAAGAAAGTATCAATGGCGAATCGGTGATTTCGTGGCAGGCAATCATCATCAATCCGTTTAAATAAGCCACCGGCTATCAGGCATCGAACAAGCGTGTAAACCAATATTCAAAAAGGGATACACGCTTTTTTTTGTCCGAATCCGAATTGAAGAACGAAACAGGGCATTCAATAGAACTGTTTCCTCAAAATATCCGGTAGCGTGGGAATCATGTAAAACGGGAGATTGACAAGGCGGAAAGTCTTGTTGCCTTGTGTCTTCACATCGTCGATTCCGAATTTTCCCGACCATACACGGATGGCTATGTCGTGCGTGGTCTCGTCCGTAGACTGATGCAGCGATTTCAAGTGGGCATTATAAATGTTTCATTGCATAGGTATCTCCTCTCATTACCTCATTTTCTCAGTTCCTGCATGATATTGGCCGGAGGACGTTTGTTCATGAGTTCGCGCTTCATGAAGTCCATGTAAGGCGCTACGTGGTCGAAAAAGGAATAGTAGCCGGGGCATAAATAATTCAGGCCGGATTCGCCCGAGGCGGTTTTTGAAATCCTGTTCTTCGGACATTCCCCGTGGCAGGCGAAGAGGTAACGGCAATCTAAACATTGCTGCGGCAGGCGGTTGTATTTGGCGACGCCGAAGGCTAATTGTTTTTCGGAGTACATCATTTCGAGCAATGTCTGTTCGTTGATATTCCCCAGTTTGTACTCCGGGTAGACGTAATGGTCGCAACTGTACACATCTCCGTTAAACTCCATCACGCCGGCATGGCCGCAGGTTTTGGCCAACGTACAGACGCCCGCCGGTTCGCCGACCCAATTAGCCAGCGTGGAATCAAAATACTGGATGTAATACTGCCCCACGTCCTGCCTGACCCATTCGTCGAAGATGGCGATCAGGAAATCGCCCCATTTCCCGGCCGGGACATTCCAGGGCGCCGGACGGCCGTCGATGGTTTCGACAATCGGTGCAAACTGGATATATCGACATTCGATGCTTTTAAAGAACCGGTAAAATTCCAGCGGATAGTCCACATTGTAATCATTCACCACGCCCATAACGTTAAATTCCACGTCGTACTTTTTGAGTAGCGAGATACCCTTCATCACCTGAAAGAACGAAGGACGCCCTTCGCGATCTTTCCGGTACACATCGTGGCAATGCCGGGGGCCGTCGACGGAGACGCCCACCAGGAAATGATTGTCCTTGAAAAAGCGGCACCAGGTGTCGTTCAGCAATGTGCCGTTGGTTTGCAACACATTGTCGACCTGGCGGCCGGCGGCGTATTTCTTTTGCAGTTCAAGCGCTTTCCGGTAAAAGTCAATGTTGCGCATGAGCGTTTCGCCTCCGTGCCAGGTGAACAGGATTTGAGGCATCGTATGGCTTTCCATATACTGGCAGATAAACCTCTCCAGGAGCGCATCGCTCATCAGATGGTTTTTCACTTCCGGATACAAGCCTTTTTTTTCCAGATAGTAACAATACTTGCATCTCAGGTTACATACCGCTCCTATGGGTTTAAGCATGACGTAGAGCGGCTGGGCGAATGGATTGATATAGGTGGCGGGAGACGGTGGCATGGCGGGTTGCGTGTTTGAATATTATTTGATTCTGTTTTTTGAAAACCGGTTGGTGATGATCCGTCCGGTAATGCTCAACACCAGCACAATAAGGGTCAGCAATAACGCGGCGGCATACGCCCGCTCCCTTACTTCGGGAATCGGGCTGCTCAACTGGAAGAAGACCGATAAGGGAAGCGTTGCCGCGGGCTGGTTCAACGACACGGGGATATTATCCGTAAATCCGGCCGTAAACATCACGCCTGCCGCATCGCCGATTGCTCTTCCGACGGACAACAGGGTGGCCGTGGCGATGCCCGGCGCAATCTGCCGCAGGACGACCTTCACCGCTTCCAGTTTCGTTGCCCCCAACGAGTACGTGGCATCCAGCAAATCCTTCGATACCGACTTGGCCACTTCGTCCATCGAGCGGATAAAGATGGGAATGATCAGCAGCGTGATGACCAGGATGCCGCCCAGGAGCGACGTCTTCAGTCCGAAGAAAATCATCAGCGTGAAGGCAAACGCGCCGTAGACGATGGACGGAATACCGAACAGGACATCAAACGTCAGGCGTGTAAAATAAGCCAACCGGGAGCCTTTCCTCAGATATACATTGATATAGAATACCACCGGAATACTGATCGCCAGGCCTGACAGCGTCGAGCCGGACACAATGAGCAACGACCCGACAATGGCATTCAGTATGCCGCCTTCCTTGCCCAGATAAAAACCGCCGCCGGGCAGTTGACTTACCATTTCCCATGTCAGAGACGGAAATCCGTGTTTGACAATCGTCCAGAGAATACTGCCGAAAAAGGCAAATACCAGCAAGGTAGACAATATCATCAAGCCGGAGAAGACTTTTTCTTCCAGGAATTTGAATTTCATAATTTAAAACTTTTTTCCACCCGTTGAAGCGCCACACGGGACAGGGCGTTAAAGATGAGTATAATCACGAACATCACCAGCGCGGCGAACATCAGTGCGGATTCGTACATGGGCATGGACAACATCTCGCCGTAGTTATTGGCGATCAGCGCCGGCAGGGGATAACAACTGTCGAACAGCGACCGGGGCGTCTCGACCATATTTCCGCACACCATCAATACGGCCAGCGTTTCGCCGAAGGCCTTGGAGATGGCTAAAACCACGGCCGCCATGATTCCGGGTAATGCCTTGCGTACAACCACCAGCCGCGACGTTTGCCATTTGGTGGCGCCCAACGATGCCGAGGCATCCTTGAAGTCTTTCGGCACGGCAGTAAACAGCTCAATGAACAAACTTACCATCAGCGGGATGATCATCACGCTAAGCACAATTCCGCCCGCCAGTACCGTATATCCGCTCGTATAGTCCGTGAAAAAAGGCCCTAAAACGTCGGCAATAAAGGGGACAATAATCAGCGTACCCCATACGCCATACACCACCGAAGGGATGCCGGCCAAAATATCCAGTACGGGAAATACCAGTTTCCGAATCCACGACTTGGCGTTTTCCGTCAGAAACAAAGCCGTTAGCAGAGAGATGGGCAACGCAATACATACGGACAGCAGGGTGACGTATACGGAACTGAGTATGAAAGAAAAAAATCCGAACTTGCCGGACAGGGGACTCCATTCGGAGTCGAACAGTAATTGCCCGATGGCATGTGTTTCAATAATGGGCGCCGATTTGATGTACAGTCCTGCGCCCATCAGGAGCAAAATCAACAGCGAGACAGCTGTCAACGTCCGCATGGCGATCCGGGCGGTCTTATCCTTAAGGACTCTGCGTTTTAGCAAGGGTAGTCGTATCATGTAGCGTCCCGGAAACCGTTAGTTTAATTTCCGGAGTTCTTCCTCCAGTTTGGCGTCACTTAAACGGATATAGCCTGTTTCTCCGGCGAATTGCTGGCCTTCGGAAAGTACATATTCAAGAAAGGCGATGACTTCGGGTTTGGTCGGTTTTCCGTGGGTCACGAAATACAGGTCGCGTGCCGGCGGCGAAGGATAGCGGCCGTCATTAATCGCTTCGATCAGGCTTTCCGTCGACTGGTAGAAGTCTTCTTCCGGTTCGATGACGCCGTTTTCGTTCACATCCAGCGGGAGAATGTCGATTCCGGCATACGTTTTTTTCGTTTTCTGATCATACGCATAAGCTATGTTATTGTATCCGACCCCGGCTTTGTCTTTCCTTACGGCATCGGCCACGCCCGGATCACCGAAAACGGCCGTTGCTTTGAGTTGCTCCTGCCGGGCGTCGAACCATGCGGCAAACGTAGCGGCGGCGCCACATGCGTCGGAGCGGGTGAAGACATGCACCGGAACTTTGCTGTCCGTACCGAGCGCCTCCCCCCAGGTCTTAAATTCCCCGTTCCACAGCCGCCGGGCAGTGCTTTTCTTCAGGCCGATCTTCTTGAGCGACGCGAGGTCCGGATTTCCGGCATTGATCGTCAATACAACCGCATCTTTCACCGTGGCAATGCCGAACGCGCCCTTATTCGTTTCTTCGGGATAGATTTCGCGCGAAACCATGCCGATGTCTACCACGCCGGCAAGCACATCCGTCATGCCTTTTCCGGCGCCGCCTCCCGAAACGTCAAAGCGCACATGGGGGTGGGTCTTCTTAAATTCTTCGGCCCATTTCACCGCCATCGGATACAGCGCAAATGCGCCCGATAGCTGTATCTCGCCTCGCAGGCCGTCGCCGGTTCCGGATGCCGCGCCTTCGCTGCCGCCATCCCGCTGGGGTTTGTTGGAACAGGCGTTACACAATAGTATGCCGGCTAATAAAATCACACTTGCTTTTCCCATAAATCTTCGTTCTGTTTGAATCGTGCAAAAGTACCGATAAAAAAGAAATCCGGCAATACCATGATTATGGTATATTATTTCATGCGGAAGATTCTCCCGGGGCAGAGAAATAATATGTATGGTTTCCGTAAACGTTTACAGAGACCTTATAAACGTTTATAAAACCTCTGTAAACGTGTACGGAACGCGAATGAGGTTCGGGTGAAAGTAAAAAGAGGCCTCAAAAATGTCTGTCTGGTTTTGTTTGATACAGATGCACGCAGTAAACAAGTTCCATAAAGCGAACGGATTTGTTTTTGTTAAAGATTTAAAAAAACGGCGGATTTGTTTTTGTATTGTGCCGTCTTTGAACTATCCTTGCAGTATGAAATCAGCATATACTGTTCTTGGATTGATGTCGGGGACTTCGCTCGACGGCTTGGATATGGCGTTATGTCATTTTGTGAAAACGGATGAACATTGGGCGTATGATGTAATGGCCGCCCAAACGTATCCGTACGAAGACGGGTTGCGTGCACGGTTGGCGACGGCTACCGGCCTTTCGGCGTACGAATTTGTGAAATTGGATGTGGAACTGGCGTCTGTGATGGCCGGCGCCATCGGGCGTTTTTTGGCTGCGCAAACGGTTGTGCCGGACTTTATTGCCTCGCACGGGCATACGACGTTTCACCAGCCCGGCAACCGCCTCACGGTGCAGATCGGTAGCGGCGCCGTCCTTGCGTCGCTAACGGGGATGACAACGGTTTGCGACTTCCGTAGCGGCGATGTGGCGCTTGGCGGACAAGGGGCGCCGCTGGTTCCGGTGGGCGATGAATTGCTCTATGGACACTACGACGCTTGTTTGAATCTGGGCGGCATTTCAAATATCTCCTTCCGCAAGGACGGCCGACGGGTGGCTTTCGACGTTTCCCCATGTAACATGGCGTTTCATTATCTGGCTTGCCGACTTGGACTGGATTATGATAAGGACGGCGAAATTGCGCGTCGCGGCAGGGTGGATCAGACGCTTTTGGATGCACTGAATGGCCTGGATTACTATCGTTCGTCCGGCGCAAAGTCGTTGGGCAAAGAATGGTTTGACGCCGTTTTCTGTCCTTGCCTGGAGGCCTCTTCCCGGTCTGTAACGGATAAATTGCGCACGCTTGCCGAACATATCGCGATGCAGTTGGCGCGGGCTTCGCACGGGAACAAAGGTGAAACGATGCTCGTCACGGGTGGCGGCGCACGGAATGTTTTCCTGATGGAACGACTGTGTGCCCATAGCAACAAGGCGATTGTGCTCCCCGACCTTCTGACGGTAGATTTTAAGGAGGCGATTATATTTGCTTTTTTGGGTATCCTGCGTATACGTGGCGAAGCGAATTGCCTGAGCGCTGTCACCGGCGCACGGATAGACAACTGCGGAGGCGCCGTGTATCAGGGAAGAAGTAAAAGTTGCGAAAAATCTTAATCCGTATTTTTTTCATTCTTCATTTTTTTATTACCTTTGCCTCCGGTTTTAAGATTTCCATCAAAAAATCAGGTCCCATAGCTCAGTTGGTTAGAGCATCTGACTCATAATCAGGGGGTCCTTGGTTCAAGCCCAAGTGGGACCACAAAAGTAAAGCCTAATTGATTTTGAATCGGTTAGGTTTTTTTGATGCGTTGATTTTCCCCATGGATGAAAATTTCATATCCCCCTTATTTCCCATTTATTTTTCCATCGTTCCCAAACCGGCATCTCTGCGGTAAGCAGGTGGTAGAAAATTTGTGTGTGATCAGTCACATGGCGGTCAGTAAAATATAGGATAGCAATAAACTATTCGCTTCTGATTGGCGAAATAATTTTGTTTTCCCGACACTTTTTTTCCGTTTTTCTTTATCTTTGCGCTTCGGCAATCAGGTATTAAATTAAAATGTTATCAAACTATCATCTTATTCTGGCCTCCAATTCTCCCCGCCGCAAGGAACTGTTGAGCGGGTTGGGACTTGACTTTGAAGTATGCGTCATTCCCGGCATTGACGAGTCGTACCCGGCCGGATGTCCGCCCGCGGAGATTCCCGGCTACCTCGCACGGAAAAAAGCGGCGGCCTACCTCCCTTCCATGAAGGACAACGACCTTATCATCACGGCCGATACCGTCGTCATACTGGACAACGACATACTCGAAAAACCCGGTAGTCGCGACGAGGCTATCCACATGCTGCAACGGTTGTCCGGTCGAAGCCACGAAGTTGTCACCGGCGTCGCCGTCACCACGCGCCGCCGGCAAACCGCTTTTTCCGTCACTTCGTCGGTAGACTTCGCCGCGCTGACCGGCGAAGAAATCCGCCACTACGTCGACACCTTCCAGCCCTACGACAAAGCCGGCGCCTACGGCATCCAGGAATGGATCGGATACATCGGCGTACAAGGCATCCGGGGTTCCTTCCACAACGTGATGGGGCTGCCGGTGCAACGGTTGTACCGGGAACTGAAAAAAATGGACGGCGAGGTTCCGGATTTTCTGAATATTTGAATTATCTTTGTTCCTTGTTTGTAAAAAATTCATACATCCATGAATAAAAGAAGCGTCATACAAAACACCCTTTTCGCGCTGATGGGTTTGGTGGGAGCGGCAAGTATTATTTTCTACTTTGTCCTCCGGGGGGAGAAACCGTGGCTCGCGTTTTACGTCGCCTGCTGTGGCGGAGTGTTGATCGTAAACCTGATTATTGTCCTGCTCTTTGTCCGCAAAAATGTGAACTGACTTATGAATGATTCCCGGCAATACCTGAAATACGTTTTCATCATTGTGGCGATGCTAATAGCCGTAGCCTCGGTGGCCGTCTCGGATTCCCTTATCAAAAAACTGGCGGAAGAAGAACGCCAAAAGATGGAAATCTGGACAAAGGCTTATCGCGCGTTCCTTTCCGACGACGCCAATCTGAACATGAAGCTGGTTTTGCAAGTGATGGAAGGTAATTCATCCATTCCGATGATTGTGTGTGACGAACAGGGAGAAGTGCTTGAGCACCGGAATCTCAACGTGCCGGAGAAGGAGGAAGCGCTTTTCCTCAAGAAAAAAGTCCGGGACTTTAAAGCCAAAAATCCGCCTTTCCCCATTGATTTCGGAAATGATACCTATTATTATTTATACTATGACGATTCGATTATCCTGAAACGCCTGCTGCTTTATCCCTATGTGCAGCTTCTGGTCGTGTCCGTGTTCATTATAATCGCCTTTCTGGCACTGGCAAGCACAAAAAAGGCGGAGCAAAACAAGGTTTGGGTGGGACTGTCCAAAGAAACAGCCCATCAGTTGGGCACGCCCATCTCTTCGTTGATCGCGTGGGTAGAATATCTGAAGACGAAAGAGGTGGATGCTGCTTATCTGACTGAAATGGCGAAGGATGTCAAGCGATTGGAAGTGATTGCCGAGCGGTTTTCCAAGATCGGTTCGAATCCGGATCTTTTGCCATTGAATATCAACGAAGCCGTGCGTGCTTCGTGCGAATACATGGCTACTCGCATCTCGTCGAAGGTAAAGATGACGATCGAAACGTCCGGACATCCCCTGTTCGCGTTGATTAACGAATCGCTTTTCTCATGGGTGATCGAGAACCTGACGAAAAATGCGGTGGACGCGATGGACGGACAGGGCCTTATTACCTATCAAGTCAACGAAACAGGGAAAAAAATCCGCGTCGACATCGCGGATACAGGCAAAGGGATTGCAAAATCGAAATTCAAGGCGGTTTTTAATCCGGGCTACACAACCAAAGCGCGGGGTTGGGGACTGGGATTATCCTTGGTTCGCCGCATCGTGGAGTCCTATCCCGGTGGAAAAATCTTTGTCAAAAATTCGGAAATAGGCAAAGGCACTACCTTCCGCATCGAAATGCACAAATACCGGAAAGAAAATCATACGATATGGAAAAGAAAATAAGATTCCTGTTTATTGTTCAGGGCGAGGGACGCGGACATTTAACGCAAGCGATCTCGCTGGCAGATATTTTGCGCCGGCAGGGGCACGAGGTGGTAGAGGCGCTGGTAGGAAAAAGTCATTCCAGGGAATTGCCGGATTTTTTCCGTGAGAAAATAAATACCTCCATCCATGTCTACGACGCGCCATCCATTATTTTCGGGAAAGACAAGAAACATATCGACTTCGTGAAGACTTTCCTGTATAATGTAAGCCCGCAGAAACTAAAACGATACGGCGACAGCATCGAATTGATTCACCGCCGGATCAAAAAGCACAAACCGGATATTGTGGTCAATTTCTATGAAATCCTTCCGGGATTTACGCAACTTCGTTTCCGCATAGATGTACCTTTCGTGAATATCGGCCATCAATATCTGCTGAGGCATCCCGACTATGTGCACGGCCGCGGCGATCACCTGATGATGCTTCGGCTGCATGCGATCCTGTGCAGTATCGGAGCCGCCAAAATCATGGCGTTGTCCTTTTATCCGATGAAAAACTACCCGCAGGAACGTATTACCGTCGTCCCCCCACTGCTCCGCAAGGAAGTATTGGACATGAAACCTTCTACCGGCGATTATATCCTCGGATACATGCTTAATCAGGGATACGAAAACGAAATACGCGCCTGGCATAAAAAACATCCGGAGGTCAAGCTCCACTTTTTCTGGGACAAACGGGATGCGCCCGCCGTATGGAAGGTTGACGATACGTTTACGTTGCATACGATCGACGACGAAGCCTTCCTGAAATACATGGCCGGATGTCGCGGATACATTACCACCGCCGGATTTGAATCCGTCTGCGAAGCGCTGTACCTGGACAAGCCCGTGATGATGATTCCCGCACACATCGAGCAGGAAGTCAATGCGGCAGACGCTCTGTCTATCGACGGAGGAGTTACCGGAAACAAATTTGACCTGAGCGTATTACTGGACTATATGAAAGAAAAACGCACCTTCCGGCACGCCGTTTTCCGGGAATGGATCTGCTCTGCGGAGAACGTATTTGTCAAACAACTGCTGGCGGTATTGGAGAATTAAGAGTTAAGAATTAAGAGTTATGAGTTATGAATGGTATCTCGCTCATTTCACCGCCTCAAAAGGCAACGGCACGTCTTTGCGGTAGCCGGTGCCGTTGAAAGTGGCTACCGGTTCGCCCCGTTCGTTCGTAATTTTCACTTCACAGTTGGACAGGCGGCTATGGTTGAACAACTCACGCGCTTCGGCGTAGAGAAATCCGGCGCGTTCGGATTTGAAGATATGTATCTCCGAACTGATGGAGAACGTGAGTTGTGCATGGCTGTTGGTCGCCACTGCAAAAGCCAGGTCTGCCAATGTAAAAATCGCACCGCCCTGGCATACGCCGCCGCCGTTGAGATGTAGCGGCCGGATTTCCATACGCGCACGGGCATAGCCGTTCCCAACCTCCAGCAATTCCACGCCCGCAGCGGCTGCAAAGGCGTCGTTCCTGAAAAAATCCTGTATTGTAGTCATAGTCCCCATTCAAAACCGTCTTTAGTATCTTTTACCGTAAAACCATAAGTTGTCAATTCGTTACGGATGCGGTCGGATGTCGCCCAGTCCTTGTTTTGCTTGGCTTGCAGGCGGATGTTCAGCAACAAATCGACAGCCTTTTGATAGGCTTCGTTGTCTGTGCCGGCGACGGCCTCTTTCCGCAACCCAAGGATGTCTACCATAAAACATTGAAACGTTGCCGTCAACTCCTCCAGATCGCCGGCGGAAATCGTCCCCTTGCCATCGGCCACCGTATTGATCGCCTTGCTTGCATCGAACAAATGAGAGATCACCACGGGCGTATTCAAATCGTCGCACATAGCTGCTTCGCAACGCTCGCGCAGCCCCTTCACGTCGACCGTCGACATGCCGGAAGCCTTCAGTTTCCGCAACCGGTCGAACGCTTCGAACAACCGTTCCAATCCTTTTTCCGAAGCCTGCAACGCCTCGTTACCGAAATCGACCGTACTGCGGTAATGCGCTTGCAGGATGAAGAACCGGATCGTCATCGGCGCATAGGCCTGCGCCAAGGCCGGGTGAGCGCCGGTAAAGAATTGTTCCAGCGTGATGAAGTTGCCCAGCGACTTGCCCATCTTTTGCCCGTTGATGGTAATCATGTTGTTATGCATCCAGTAGTGCACAATATCGCTTCCCTGCGAAGCGACGGCTTGTGCGATCTCACACTCGTGGTGCGGGAAGATCAAGTCCATTCCCCCGCCGTGAATGTCGAAATGTTCGCCGAGGTATTTCTTCCCCATCGCCGTACATTCGCAATGCCAGCCCGGAAAGCCTTCGCTCCAGGGCGACGGCCAGCGCATGATATGTTCCGGCTGCGCTTTTTTCCACAGGGCGAAATCCAGCGGGTTGCGTTTCTCCTCCTGTCCGTCCAGTTCGCGCGTGGTAGAGAGCATGTCATCAATATTGCGGTTCGAGAGGATGCCGTAGTTGTGGTCGCGGTTGTAGCGGACAACGTCGAAATAGACCGATCCTTCGCTGACGTAGGCATATCCGTTATCCAGAATCTGCTGCACCAGCGAGATTTGTTCGATCATATGCCCGGAAGCGTGCGGCTCGATGCCGGGCGGCAAAACGTTCATGGCACGCATGGCGTCATGATAGCGTAGCAGGTAATACTGCACCACCTCCATCGGTTCCAACTGCTCCAACCGCGCTTTTTTGGCGATTTTATCCTCGCCGCTGTCGGCATCGTGTTCCAGGTGGCCTACATCCGTGATGTTGCGCACGTAACGCACCTTATAGCCCATGTGTTGCAGGTAGCGGTAGAGCACGTCAAACGTGACCGCCGGACGCGCATGCCCCAAGTGCGGATCGCCGTAGACCGTCGGGCCACATACGTAAACACCTGCGTGCGGCGCATGCAAGGGAACAAAGACTTCCTTTTTCCTTGTCAGCGTATTATAAATACTTAATTCCAATTGATTTCCCATGTCAAACCATTTCAAAAGAAGGGACAAAGATAGTTCAAAGATTTAAAAATGCAAAGATTCAAAGATTCTTTCAGAGAAAAAGCCCCGCCCGCAAAGGGCAGGGCTGTCAAGCGAACTGTCAGTTTGTAATAATTAAACGAATTGAACTTGACTTAAATTTTTCGCAAACGCATGAACGCAATCATCAATTTTCCTGATCGTGTGCTTGCTTTCATCTCCTTTTAAAAAGAAATTGCCAAAAGTTCTTGTCCTATTTCATGAATTACGGTTTCTATTTTCCTTTTTTTATCCGCTCCCACATACGTACAACCGGATGCGTACTGGCGCACAAGCGATGGATTTTCGCCTATTCTTCTTGCTAATCTGGTGGGCGATATAAAGTCGTAGTATGCGAAGAAGCCGGATAAATCATATACGTATTCAAATTCCAACTCTCCGTTGTTCAATTCCGGAGGGACTTTCTTTCCTGCTTCTTTCGAGACTTCGATGTATTCCTTTGGAAAGTTTTCAAAGTCTCTTTTTGCCTCTTCGAGGGTATCTCCATACGAAACTGCCCAATCAAATCCGTCCATCATAATGGTAAATCCTGTTTTGGAACGTCCAATAATTGCTTTCACTTTTTTTGTTGCCATAATGTTGAAGATACTCCTGCCTTCTCTAATCGTCGATGTAATTCTGAAAATTTCATAGAACGTTTGTTTCTTTGATAGCGATGCAAATATATAGCCATTCGGCTACATAAACAATATTTTCCACAATTATTTCTCTGAGATTGCAAAAAAACATTCCCTTATATTAAAACATTTCTCCGTTTGGCGTAAACGGCGAGACCGCGGACGGGCATACCTTTGTGCCGTTTGTAACATTCGGGAATTATCAAAATGAAGTTGAAAAGGCAGATATCTACGATGCCGGCGCTGCCAAAGCAGACGATTTGGGCAAACATGACGTATTGCTGTTCGGCAGTTCTATCTGGGGAATAGGCGATTTGCAGGACGACTGGGAAGATTTTATCCGGACAATCCTTCAAAAAATTGTAAACAAAGGTTCTCACAGTACTCAGACTTATCTGGAGGCCTATGTATTGCTCAATGTTGATGAAGGCAAATTCAGTTTGGGAAAAAATACGAATGAACGCATTTGTGAGGTTTTAAAAATAGGTATGCGCACCATAGACCGAGTCAGAAGAAAAATGATAGAATGTGGTTTGGAGGGTGCATTGGAACGGGATAAAGGCAGTCGTATTTATAAAAAAAAGATAGATGGCGATGTGGAGGCCAAGTTAATATCGCTTTGTTGCAGTGAGACACCTGCCGGATTTGCCAGGTGGTCTCTACGCATGCTGGCAGATAAAATGGTTGAGCTGGATTATATTGACAGTATTTCTCACGTCTCAGTGGAGAAAATACTAAAAAAAACGAACTTAAACCATGGAAAGTAAAGGGTTGGGTAATACCGCCCAAACAGAACGCTGAATTTGTTGCACACATGGAACAGGTTTTGGATGTTTACAAACGTGCTTATAATGAGGATTTTCCTGTTATTTGCATGGACGAATCGCCCGAACAGTTGATAGAAACAGTACGGGAAGAAGTTATGCCGCCAGGCAAAGAAGCGCGAGTAGACTATGAATATATCAGACATGGGGGTGTAGATTAGTAGGAGTTACAAAGTTAAAAACCAAGGTCGACCGGGCAAAATTTATCAAGCGAATTGCTGATGAAATGTACCCGCAAGCTCAACGGATTACACTGGTAATGGACAATTTTGGAACATACACAATTGGTGCTTTTTACGAGACGTTTTCACCCCCGGAAGCCAAACGACTGATAGAAAGATTTGAATTTGTTTTCATACCCCAACATGGCAGTTGGCTGAATATGGCGGAAATAGAATTACACGTCTTAAACGCTCAATGTTTAAACAGACACATTGCCACAATGGAAGAAATACAGCATGAAGTTTTGGCCTGGCAGGAACACAGAAACAATAAAAATGCAACTATTAGTTGGTCATTCAAAGTGGAGTGACAAGCATTGGACTGGGGGCTTTTTATAAATGCAGTAGCTTGACATCCATAACCATTCCTAACTCCGTTACAAATATTGGAGAGCATCCTTTTAGTGGATGCTATAGATTGACAAGTGTGGAAGTTTTGAGAACAACTCCACTTTCTTTAGATTATGAGGTTTTTTCCGGTGTTCTGTTGAGTTTTGCCACTTTAACCGTTTCGTCAGGGAGTATATCGGCATATCAAAGTGCGGCCCCATGGAACAGTTTTGGCACGATAGTAGAAAAACAGTAATTAGTGCGCAAGCAAATAGAAAAATTGGATATTCAATAATGGGGTAGCCGAAAACGGAACTTCAAACAATTATGAATAAGAAAATGATCGGGAATTGTGAAACAACGAAAGAAGGCTTGGGTATCCATGCCTATTGCAAGCCTCCTGCAACATGATGAATACATTAATTATATCGAACACGGAGAAAGAAATTAGAAGATGAAGAAAATATCTATTTTATTGGTTTTATTGCTTGCCGGCGTTACGACCTACGGTCAGAACTACCGGCAGGAAGCGGACAAATGTCTGGCGGCAGGCGACTATAAGTGTGCCATCAGGAATCTCCAACTGTATCAGGTAAATGAAACAGGAGATG
>JAITPV010000096.1 GCA_031289275.1 Tannerella sp. | reverse complement strand
GCGCCGTGGCACAGTGTCAGCTCCAACATAACTACCGTTGTCATAGAAAGCGGGGTAACAAACATTGGCGATGTTGCATTTTGGGATTGCACCAATCTGACTTCGATAACAATTCAAGGGAATATTACCCGAATAGGAAAAAGGGCATTTGAGAAATGTAGCAAGCTGGTATCAATAATAATTCCAAACACTGTGAATGAGGTGGAATGTGAAGCATTTTTAAATTGCAGCAGTTTAAAAACGGTTACAATAGAAAACGGGACGGGAACTCTGGCGTTTATCAGGTCCTTGTATAATACTGATCATAAATATCACGATGATTGGTTTAAGAACTGTCCCATTGAAACATTGCATTTGCATAGAAACTATTCAGGGGAGTCGTTCAAAGGAATAACTACGCTGTCGTCTTTAATCATAGGGGAAAATGTAACTTCGATTGGTATTCGTGCTTTTGAAGGTTGTAGTGGTTTGGCAACTGTAACATTGGAAGATGGAGCAAAAATTTTAACTTTTGAGATGGATGATTATGCCCATTCAAGTAATGGCGCTCATCGTACCTTTACTAATTGCCCAATAACAAGTTTGCATTTTGGTAGAAATATTTCGTACAAATCTTCGTATTCGCCATTTAGTAATAATGATAGCTTGACTTCACTGACTATTGGAAATTCGGTTGCAACCATTGGTCAGTATGCTTTTTCCGGTTGCAGTGCTTTAGCAGAGATAAACAGCAAAAACCCTACTCCTCCAACAGTAACAGTAGTAAATAATAGTGATTCATTTAAGGGTGTAAGTAGAACAGCATGTACGTTATCTGTGCCGGCCGGCTCCTTATCTGACTATAAAGCAGCACCGGTATGGAAAGAATTTTTCAGCGAAGAAGGAGGCAATACAACAGTTGCGCCAACAGGCGTTACTCTCGAACCAACAACCACAAGTTTATCTGTTGGTAACACGCAGCAATTAACTGCAACCGTTTTGCCTGCCAACGCAACAAACAACGCCGTTACCTGGTCAAGCGATAATAATACTGTTGCAACGGTTTCGGAAACAGGTGTTGTAACGGCTAAAGTAGACGGAACAGCAAACATTACCGTAACAACCGTCGATGGGAATAAAACAGCAACCTGCGCAGTTACCGTTGTTCCCAATCCAACTACTCCGACTTGTACAACGCCGCCCAATTATAATAATGCTTTGCCAACGCCGACAACATCGTGGCAAACGCGCCTGGGAAGTATCGTTTCCGGCGGGTGTTATGTTTATCAAGTGTCTGTAACTTCGGGACAAAAATACACATTCAAGACAGGTTGTGGTGATGGTGCGACAGCCGATTTTGATACTGAATTATTTGTGTATGACAGTTCCGGCAATCAATTGACTTCGGATGACGATGGATGTGAATCAAATCGGAGTAAGATTGAAAACTATCAATTCAATTACAACGGTTATGCTTATATAAGAGTAAAAGGTCACGGACCTCTTGGCGGTACCACAGCTTATGGTAGTTATACGCTCGCTTATCAAAAAGTGTCGGATGGTGCCGGCGTCGAAGAGGTGGTCTCACAACAAATAACTGTCTATCCCAATCCCGCCAAAGACGAAATCTTTATCAAGTCGGAATCGCGGATAAAGAAAGTAGAAATCTACTCTTTAACAGGTTCATTACTGCTTTTTGAAAACAATTTCAACGAAAAGATATCAATGCGAAATTTTGCATCGGGTGTTTATTTGGTTAAGATATATACCGATAAAGATTTGGTTATTCGTAAGGTTGTGAAAAAATAAAAACCTCACTTGCTTTTCCGGTTCCCCCCTCGTTAGGAAACGGGAGGGAGCTGGTTTTGCATTTCCAACGCTTTTCTATCTAACGTTACAAACTCCGGAAGCGACTTTCAGTCCGGGTATACCGACGCAGAAGCGTCGTGGCGCCACTCGTCCATCAAGCGGATCTGTTCGGGCAAAATCCGGTCTAACGAAAGTGGCGGTAAAGCGTCTAAAGCAAAGAACCTTGACGGTTGGCTTCTTCAAATTTGTACGTCCATCGCCCGTAGTATGTCATGTTTTTGCCATGAACAGGCTGTCATCATAAAATCCGGGATCGTTTACTAACATCACGACGATTTTACCTTTCACGTCCAAGCCGGCATAGTCGTCCCAACCGAACTCCGGCGCAAGGATACCAAAACCTGCGAAAACATATTCGGTCTTATTCAGTTTCAGGTTTTTCCCATCGCGTTGCGACCAGAGAATAAAATCGATCATCGGATGAAGCGTGACACGGCTGCCTTTTTTTCGTTCACAACAATCGTATTTTTCCTGATCTGCGTCTGCATACTCAGTAACGGGACTTCCTGAAAGTAACTGTCCCCGTTTCCGGGAACCAGTCCCAGTTCCCTGAATTTGTCGGCGATGTAATGAATGATCGGGACTTCATAAGCCGAGAGCGGTTTTCTGCCTCCAACCATCCGAGAATGATTTCTTTGGAAAAAATGCTCCCCGGCATTTTTTTTCAGAGGAGATACAGGGTGTTTCTCATGAATATCTTTCTCCTATGATTACCAGAACATAAATATACGTAAAGGTCATAATAAAGCAGACAATTTTTCTGAACGACAGCCATAAAAAATACATTGAAAACGATATTTTGAGAAAAAAATAGCTGTATTTTTTTGCCTATGAAAAAAATATGGTACATTTGCAAAATATTTGACCATAGTGTGGTTCTAAAATAAAGCGTTTTGCTCGCAATTTGTGTTAATTAGCGCTCAAATCGTCACAAAATATCCACTGCATTATAGGAAAAAGTCGGTTTATGTAATATTGATTTAAAAAAAACGAATGTTTATGCGAAAGAAAGTCAAGTCAGTGAGTATTTTTCTGTTAGGGATCGCCACATGTCTGAGCGGTAGCGTTTGGGCGAGAGGCGATAGAAATACGGAAAAAGTGGAGATTACTCAACAAAAAACAGCGTTGAGTGGACATGTAGAGGATGCTGCCGGCCCGTTGCCGGGAGCAACTATAGTAGTGAAGGGGACAACCAATGGGACGATTACCGACGGCGATGGTAATTTTACATTGGCAGGAGTAAGCAATGGTGATGTTATTCAGATATCCTACATTGGATATTTGCCGCAGGAAATAACGTATACGGGGCAATCAAGGCTTACGGTTAAACTGGTTGAGGATTCCCAGCAACTGGCTGAAGTGGTAGTAACTGCTTTGGGCATGAGCAAGGAACGGAAGAAATTGGGTTATTCGGTGTCGGAAATAAAGGCCAAAGACATCACCCTGGCGCCGGAAGTAAGTACCATCAATGCCTTGCAAGGCCGCGTAGCCGGTCTCCAGATCGATCAAGGCGCCGGTGGCCCGATGGGCGGTTCGCGTATCCAGATTCGCGGTAACTCAACGTTGGGTAAAAATAATCAGCCGATCTTTGTGATTGACGGTGTCATCCTTGATAACGAAATCACTAAAAACGGTGAATTTGGCAACGACCTGAAAAACCTGAATATGGAAGATTACGAGTCCGTATCGGTATTAAAAGGCTCTTCGGCAGCCGCTCTTTACGGTTCGCGGGCAATCAATGGCGTCATCCTGATTACCACCAAGAAAGGGAAGAAAAGAGACGGCCTGGGTATTCACTTTTCACAATCTTCGACGTTCTATGATCCGTATAAAGGCCCTGAATTTCAGAATGAATACGGTGGCGGATCGGTCGGCGCTTTTTTTACGGACTGGCGCGATCCGGGATACAAGTCCAACGAACAATGGCGCACCAAAGTGTTTCCGACCAATTCGGCCGGCGAACCGTACATAGACCCGCAAATAGGTCGTGAGGCCGAAAACTGGGGACCCCGGTTTGAAGGACAAAAAGTGCGTAATTATGATGGCACCTGGACAACTTGGGAAGCTCAACCCAATAACTTTCTGGACGCTTTCCAGGCAGGGCACAGTATGCGAACAAATGTGGCCGTAGACGGGGGTGGCGAAAAAACAACATTCCGCATATCCTATACCTATGAAGACAATAAAGGAGTTACGCCGGGTAATAAAATGGTGAAAAATGCAATCAACCTCCGTGTAACCCATGACGTGAACAAATATTTGGGATTCGATGCCGGCGTGGATAATACCTACACCAATAGCTTAAATCCTGAAAAAGTCGGTATCGGAGACCGGTACATGTGGATTTATCCGAGAAACTTCGATACCAAATATTGGACGCAACGCACCAATTATATCGGCAAGTACGGCGGTTTACCCCAGCCGAATCAACATGTGGATGAAAACAACAAGGCGCCCGGATTGAGTGATATATTCAGTTTGTACGAAAACAATGCGTCCCAGCAGGAAAATGCGCTAAGAGGTCGTTTGGCCATGAATCTGAACCTGACCGACTGGCTGAAGGCCGTAGTGGAGGGAAATGTAAACAACCTGACCAAGAAAAGGGAAAATGAAAATTTGGGTACGGAAGAT
The DNA here is from genome assembly GCA_031289275.1 of Tannerella sp. GTDB lineage: Bacteria > Bacteroidota > Bacteroidia > Bacteroidales > Tannerellaceae > Tannerella. The sequence continues at coordinate 13,267 of JAITPV010000096.1, read as the reverse complement.
GAATTTAACGGAGGAAGTTATTACATTTACCAAAGCCAGAAAAGGGCTACCTTTTTCAAAGGATACGTAGCGGCCAATAAATCCTTCAGTGATTTTAATCTCAGCGGGTATGTAGGAGCCGAGACCAATTATACGGAACAGACCTATACTTCGGCCGAGACACAGGGCGGACTTAACGAGCCGGGCAGGTATTACGTTTCCAACTCCAAAAATACACCTTTGGCAAAAAGCGAGACAAATTTCAAGAAGCGAATCAATTCCATTTATGTCAGTTTGGACGCCGATTATCTCAATCAGTTCTTTTTGCAGGCCACTTGGCGGGCGGACTGGTCGTCGGCGCTGATGTATCCCGACGGTACCGGGCATCCGGCCTATAATTATCCGGCGGCAAGTCTGGCATGGGCTTTTACGGAAACATTCCGCCTGCCTCAATGGATCACGTATGGCAAATTGAGGGCTAACATTGCAGCCCTGGGAAATGACACCGACCCCTATAAGTTGAATCCGGGATATAAATATGCCGATACCTATGCGTATAACCAGTCTACCGGCCAGAATGTAGCGAAAGCGACATTTGAAAGTTCATCCGCACTCTCGCTGTTGATCAAGCCGGAACGGAAGATCGCCAAAGAAATAGGTTTGGAAATGAACTTTTTCAATAACCGCTTAGGCTTTGATCTGTCCCTGTACCGGGACAATACCTACGATCAGATCATGCCCCTGCCGACGCCTGCCGAATCCGGCGTATCTTCTATCTTTATCAATGCCGGAAACATACAGAACCAGGGCATCGAATTTTCAATAAATTACACCCCCGTCAGCATCAAGGATTTTGAATGGAGCGGCATGTTTAATATCGGTAGCAACCGGAACAAGATCATTGATTTGTATGAAGGTCGCAACGAGTTCGATTTAGGGGAAGGGATTCATACCATGAATTCGTATGCCATCGTAGGCAAGTCGTATGGAATCATCCGCACCAATGCCAATTCCATGCCATTCCAGGCCGTGGATGCCACCGATAATCCGGTAGACCATCCCAACAACGGAATGCCGATATTGTCGTGGCGTTCGGATGCGCGTTGCGCTTTTCCGGGACGTAGCGGGGAATGGATGGATATAGGCGACATCAACGCCTCGTTCCGTGGAGGTATTGAAAATACATTACGATATAAAAACTTCAGTTTGCAGTTTTTGATTGATGCCAAAGTAGGTGGCGACATCGTGCTCTACTCCTATAGTTTTGGCACCCATACCGGACTGTTGCCTAATACGCTTGCGGGCAGAGACGCCTCTCACGGGGGAATTACCTGGACAAGCGCCTGGGACGGCGAAGTCTATGACGACGGGATGCTTCCTTACGGCGTATTCCCGATTGGGCAAACCGTGGATCTGCCGAACGGCGGAAAGGCCGATGTCGGTGGAATGACCTACGAAGAAGCCTATAAGGCCGGTTATGTGGAACCGACGCACACGCCCCAGTACTTTTATCGTTACGGTTCATGGTCGACCGGGCCAACCGATTACTGGGTGTTCGACAATACGTGGGTGGCGCTCCGCCAGGTCTCCTTTAACTACCGGTTCCCTGCCTCGGTTTGTTCGTCGCTGCATATTAACAGCTTGGACTTGGGTATTTACGGGCGTGATTTGGGTTACTTGTATAACAGCCTCCCGTACGATTTCAATCCGGCGACCAACAACAGTAACAGTTCCGCCTCTATCGGCGAATCCGGATTTTTACCAATGATCCGTTCGTTCGGCGGAACGCTTCGTGTAAGTTTTTAATTCTAAATTATAAAAATAAAGATCATGAATAAAATAATATATTCTTTCATTATCGGATTGGCAGCTTTTTATACGTCCTGCACCGGAGATTTTGCAGAAATCAATACCAATCCGCAAGTCATGACAGACCCCAAGGTCGAATATCTCTTTACGTACGCATCCGATGCGATGCCGGACGGACTGGGCAGCTGGTTGTATGAAACGCTGGAACAATATCTGCGCTGGAGTCAGATCGTCACTACCGAAAGTTACGAAGCCGGCTCTATGGACATGCACGGCCGGTATAATAATTTATACGGGTCTATCCTTCCGAACCTCTTCGAGGTGCGCCGGCTGATCGAAGTCCATCCGGAAAAAGATGCCTATATGAAAATGTGGGCGGCCACGTATGTCCTTCAGGTATACGCAACGCTCCGTGTGACCGACGTCTTCGGCTCCATTCCGTATACCGAAGCGATACAGGCGCGTACCGACGACAAGTACGACCCCGCGTATGACCCTCAGTCGGTTTTGTTTGCCCTGTTTTACGACGAATTGACGGAAGCGAACCGGATACTTCAGGATCAGACGCTTCCCGCACAAGCGTTTGCTCCCTCCGCCGATATTTATTATAACGGCGACTGGGCGAAATGGAGCCGCTTGGCTAATGCGATTCTCTTGAAACTGGCGCTTCGTTACGAAGGACAAGACCGGGAGAAAACGACTGCCATCTTCCGGCAAGTGATGCAGGATCCGGCAGGTGTAATGACCTCCAATGACGATCAGTTCGTCTATATCCGGCCGGAACATAATGCGTTCGGAGGCGACATCAATTACCGTAGCGCCAGGTATGGCAGCCGCGGCGTAGTTAATTTCATGAAGGAGACCGGCGATCTCCGTCTGGGCATGTATTTTGAACCGAACGGACTGGTGGCCGGATTCAAGGATACGCTGGATAAATATGGCGTTACTCCGCCCGATTTCATAGATGTGAATGATCCTTTGGTGCAATATCAGGGCGGGCCGGTCAATTGGACGGATCCGGATTCAAAATGGATCAAAGGTACGCTGGATGCAAACGCATCCACCAAGTATTCGCTGATTTCATCCATCAACCGGAAATTCTTTTCAACCAAAATGAACGGCGCCGACGATGTGTTTACCGATTTGCTGGTAAGTTATGCCGAGGTATGCTTCTATGTAGCCGAATTTATACAGAAAGGATATGGTGCGGGTATCGACACCAAAGGCTCGGCCGAAGACTGGTATAAAAAAGGCGTAGAGGCGTCGATTCGCACGATGTACGACATCTCCCGGCGGGCCGGATCATTTCAGGCTGTCTCCGATGATGAACTGAATCAAACGATTGCCGCTTATCAGGATAGTCCGAAAGTGAAATTTGACGGCGCCAATAACTTGGAGAAAATCCTGATTCAACAGTATCTCAACTTCTTCCGTTCGGGTAACGAAGCCTATGCTTTTGCCCGTCGCACAGGCTATCCCAAGCAAACATCGACGCTTCTGCGGGGTGAAGTCTTAACGGAATCCATTCCCCGCCGTCTTTGGACCAGAGAGCCGATGGAACTGAACCGGGGTCATTGGGAAGAAGCCAACCGGGAACAAGGTTTCACCTTACGTGATTATACAATGACGACATTAAGTGTAGAACGTTTGTGGTGGGACAAAAACAGTCCGGCCTATGGACAAGGACAATAAAACAATAGAGTAAGTCGTTTTTTCCGAGAGCGTTTCCGCATCGTTTGTTTGGCTTCACGGAGTTTTCATGAAGCCGAACGGAACCTTCGGAGCGCTCTCCGGTAAAACGCACACAGTCTTAAAAATCGATAAACTAATAAATGATGCGATCTGTTTTTTCAATCTTACTTGTGATACTGCCGTTCGTGGCAGATGCACACGACTTTAACTGCTATACGTTGATTGCGGGAAGCAAAGCAACGGTCGACGGTTCGGTGATGCTGGCGCATAACGAAGACGACGGCGGCGAACAAATGTTGAACTGGTACCGGGTTCCGCCCCTGCAACATCCACCGGGAGCCGGTTTGTCTTTCCGTAACGGCGGCCGGGAACCGTTGCCGGCGCAAACCAACGGTTACTTGTGGCTCGAATTGCCCGGGATGGGAGTTTCGGACAGTTACTTGAATGACAAAGGTGTTGCGATTGCGTCCGATGGTTGTCCGTCCAAAGAAGATCGCGAAGATTACACCGACGGCGGCATTGTCTATGAAGTCCGGGAAATGGTAGCCCGGCAAGCCACTTCGGCGCGTCATGCCGTCGAAATCATTGGTTATCTGGTCGAAAAATTCGGTTATGCCGATACCGGCAGAACGTATGGCGTAGCCGACGCCAAAGAAGCTTGGGTCGTTGCGATTGTGCGCGGCCGGCACTGGGTTGCACAGCGCATTCCGGATCACCATGTCATGGCTTTGCCCAACTCTTACATGATAGACCAAATCCACCTTGAGGACAAAGAAAACTTTGCCGGAAGCCCCGACATCATCCCTTATGCCATCGAACGCGGATGGTATGATCCCGCCAAAGACGGCGCGTTTAGTTTCCGGAAAGCCTATGCTGCTCCCGGAAGTTATGACCACACGGACAATATATTGCGTGCATGGCTGCCGGCCTGTAAATTGACGGGAAAGGAATACAAAAAAGCGGCGGAAGACTTGCCATTTTCCTTTGAGCCGACCGAAAAAGTATCGTTACGCACCTTGATGAATATTTTGTCGTCCCATTATTACGACGAACCCTGGAAAGCCGCAACACCGGACACCCGTCATGGCGTCAGAGGCTCCATCTGCCACAACAGTACGCAATATGGCGCCGTCTTTCAACTGCGTAGCGATATGCCGGTAGAGATAGGAGCCGTCGTATGGATTGCGCCTTACAACCCTTGCATGCAAGTTTTTGTCCCCTGGTATGTGGGCATGGACAGCGTGCCGGCCGATTATGCCCGGTATGACCATTATGCTACGGCCATAACCAACCATTTTGTGGATGTCAAGGGATTCAGAGAGAAATATCCCGAAAAAGCCTACTGGAAATACTGCGATTTTTCGGAACGAATCAGAGACGATTACACCTCCCGTTATCCAACAGAGGTTAAATTGAAAAGAGAGCAAGCACAGCAGGAATTGTTGAAACAGCAACGTGCTTTTGAAATGCAAATGAAGAAATTGTATCGGAAAAATCCGGCACAGTGCCGTGGCGAACTGTCCCGCTATACGGCCGCTTGGCTGCAAAAGCTGCTCTGTTCAAGGAGGTATTCTTTTACGTATTGCATATTTTGAATAATTATTGCGCATATTTATGAGTTGTGTGTCATGCAGACGACATCGCAATGGGCATTGAAAGAAAACAATTAAGAAAGTGCGTCAATTAAAATAGAAAGTGAAAACCAATTGGAAGAAAAATACCGCGTTATTTTTAACAAGTCAGACCTTGTCGCTGTTCGGAACAATGATTGTGCAATACGCCATTATGTGGCACATTGTACTCAAAACGCAATCGGGCGCAATGATGACAATTTACATTCTCGTGGCTGTTTTGCCTACTTTTTTCACTTCGCTTTTAGGCGGTGTTTGGGCGGACAGATACAACAAGAAACACTTGATAAACCTTGCCGACAGCTCAATTGCGCTCATCAGTCTGGCAATTGCCATAAGCCTTTCGGCAGGAATAGACAGTATTGCTTTGTTGATGATTGCCGCCTGCGTGCGGGCATTGGGACCAAGGCGTTCAGCAACCGGCGGTCACGTCGCTGATACCGTTCATCGTTCCCGAAGATAAATTACTGAAAATAAACGGGCTAAACAGCAGTTTGCAATCGGGCATTAATCTTCTTTCGCCCCTTGTTAGCGCCTCGGTAATGTCGCTGGCATCTTTGCAAATGCTGTTTTTGATTGATGTTGTAACCGCCGCAATCGCAATCTGTATTCTTTATTTTCTTGTGAAAGTTCCACTTACGGAGCGCAAAACAGAGAATAAGAAAAAACATCGCATTTGACGGATTTAATGGACGGTTTAAAATATCTGAAATACCATAAATATCTGCTTCTGCTTGTCGTATTATCGGGGCTAAACACAATTTTTATCTCGCCATTCGCTTTGATACCCTTGCAGGTAACGCGCAATTTCGGACCCGATTTATGGCTGTTGTCGGCAGTAGAAATCGGTCAGGGAGTAGGAATGATTGCGGGCGGATTGCTTATCGGAGTATGGTGTTTTCGCAATAAAATATATGCCATCGGAGCGGCTTCCGTTGTTATAGGAATGCTAAACATATCGTTCGGCTTGTGGACAAACTTCACGCTATACCTTGTGTGTATGGTAATTTTCGGAATAGGTTGGCCTTATTTTTCTACGCCAAGCGTAACTTTGATACAGGAACGGGTTGATCCCGATTATTTGGGACGGGTTTTATCCGTCTTTACGATGCTCGGAAGCCTTGCCATGCCGTTTGCCATGTTGTTTTTCGGTCCGCTTGCCGACATCATCAACATCAACTGTTTCATTGGAACAGGTGTAGTTATGATGTTTTTGGGAATAATGTATTTCGTCAGTAAAACGTTGAGAGAAGCGGGAATAAAAGACAATAGCGAGGTAAATGCACGAACACGCAACGAGCGGCTTGGCGCAAACGATGTTCCGATAGCTTGGCTATGCAAAACAGGGAAAGCATAAAGTGAATTTTGAGTATACAACCGTTTAAACACCCTCTTCTGTAACCCCGGAGGGGCTCGAACCCTCGACCCAATGATTAAGAGTCATTTGCTCTACCAACTGAGCTACGGAGTCATGTTTTCACTATTGCGAGTGCAAAAATAGATATTATATTCTTTTCTGCAAATGATCCGATTCTTTTTTATAATTTCTTAAGAGTGCTGAGGACATTTGCCGATCCCGGTTTCCGTATGATTTCACAAGACTGACAGTCTGACAAAATGACTGGCAGTAAATGTTAAAATGAGATGAGGCGCCTTCTCTCACCGTTAAGTCGGGTTAATAGTCAGGCTGTTGAGTTAAAAGAGCCCAAAAATAAATCACACGCTCCAACAAATGCACTTATTTTGAGTTTATATTTTGAGAAACGAGAAATATTGAAATTTGAATTTGAGTTTAATTTTTAATTTGTGGAATTATGAAAACAATGTGGAAAAAAGTACTTGTTATTATTGTAGTGGCTGTTGTAAGCTTTGTTACATCCATTGGTGCAGTAACTTATTTAGTGAAGCATAACAAAGGAATACAGGCTGCTCTTATCGAAGAAGACGTATTATTCAAACAGCCGATGCGGCTGGCTAATTACACCTCGGTTGCGGCAGAAAATACCGACTTTACATACGCTGCCGAACAGGCTATTCATGCCGTAGTACATATCAAATCGGTAGCCAAAGCGCAATCCAGGTCCGAAGGTTATTTTGATCCGTTCGAATATTTTTTCGGATACAGGGGTAATCCGCGTCAACCGCAACCGCGCATAGGTTTCGGATCAGGAGTGATTATTTCGACAGACGGGTATATCCTGACCAACAATCATGTGATTGAAGGGGCTGACGAATTGGATGTGACGTTGAATGACAACCGTGAATTTCGGGCTAAAATCATCGGGACAGACCCGACTACGGACATCGCCTTGCTGAAAATAGAAGCGGCCGACCTGAAAACATTGCCTTTCGGCGACTCCGAGCTATTGAAAGTCGGTGAATGGGTATTGGCCGTCGGCAATCCGTTTAGTTTCAAATCTACCGTGACTGCCGGCATTGTCAGCGCCAAAGGACGCTCCATCATGACAGGTAGCACGGACCGGAATAAGATTGAATCGTTTATTCAGACCGACGCAGCCGTTAATCCGGGAAACAGTGGCGGCGCGCTGGTGAATACAAAAGGGGAATTGATCGGCATCAATACGGCCATCTATTCGGAAACCGGTAATTTTGCCGGCTATTCGTTTGCCGTTCCCATCAGTATTGCCGGAAAAGTGGTTGCCGACCTGAAGCAATACGGAACCGTACAACGCGCCATATTAGGCGTTATGATGTCGAATGCGCAGGATGCCAAACATAAGGATGACAAAATTAAGGTGCTGGAAGGCGCTTATGTGGCAGACTTTACACCACGCAGTTCCGCCAAAGAAGCCGGTTTGGATGTGGGCGACGTGATTACGGCCGTGAACGACGTCAAGGTGAAATCGATGAGTGGATTGCAAGAGCAGATCAATAAATATCGTCCGGGCGATAAGGTGAAAGTGGAAGTCGACCGTTACGGAACGAAGAAAGTCTTTACGGTGGAACTTCGCAATGCGCAGGGCAGCACGGAGGTTGTGGCCAAAGGAGGCGATAGCGCTGAAATATTAGGCGCCGCTTTTCGTGAACTTACCGACGCCCGGAAGCGGGAATATGGCGTAAGTTACGGCATTGAAGTGACGGGTATCAGCAAGGGGAAAGTACAGGACGCCGGCATCCGGAAAGGGTTTATTGTCATGGTTGTCAACGACCAGAAGATAGTAACACCCGACGATCTTTACCAGATTACGGACCGGATACTGAAAGGCGCATCCGAGGATCAGGGTTTATTTATCAAAGGCTTCTATCCGAACGGGCGTACACAGCACTATGCCATTGACATAGTGGAATGAATTGGGTAAACAAAATGGGAGAAAAGATTGTTTTATATATGAATTAACAATAAATGGGGATGAAAAGATGCTTTTTCGTGATAAAACTACTATCTTTGTCGTCCCTATTTTTCAATTTTAAATATTGGATGAGACAGCTAAAAATTACAAAATCCATTACCAATCGTGAAAGTGCATCCTTGGATAAATATCTCCAGGAGATTGGACGTGAAGACCTTATTACGGTAGAAGAAGAAGTGGAATTGGCACAAGCCATTAAGAAGGGCGACCGGAAAGCATTAGAGAAATTGACGCGGGCTAATTTGCGTTTTGTCGTTTCCGTAGCCAAGCAATATCAAAATCAAGGGCTTAGTTTGCCCGACCTAATTAACGAAGGTAACCTCGGTTTGATAAAAGCAGCAGAGAAATTTGATGAAACAAGAGGTTTCAAGTTCATTTCGTATGCGGTTTGGTGGATTCGCCAATCTATTTTGCAGGCATTGGCCGAACAGTCGCGTATCGTACGTTTGCCGTTGAATCAGGTAGGCTCGCTGAATAAGATCAGTAAAGCCTTTTCCCGGTTTGAACAGGAAAACGAACGCAAACCTTCTGCGGAAGAATTGGCCGAAGAATTGGATATTCCGGTAGATAAGATTTCGGATACGCTGAAAGTGTCCGGAAGGCATATCTCCGTGGATGCACCGTTTGTGGAGGGTGAAGACAACAGCCTGCTGGATGTGCTTGTGAATGATGATGCACCGATTGCCGACGGAACACTGATGAGCGAATCCTTATCAAAAGAGATTGACCGGGCGCTTGCCACCCTGACCGAAAGAGAATGTGACATTATAAAAATGTTTTTCGGTATCGGGTGTCAGGAAGTCACTCTGGAAGAGATCGGCGACAAATTCGGCCTCACCCGCGAGCGTGTACGCCAAATCAAGGAAAAAGCGATTCGCCGACTGAGACAAGGTTCACGCAGCAAATTGTTGAAATCGTACTTGGGATAAAAAGAGTTTTATCCGTATATTACTATACTTTACATATCTATCATTTCTTACATCCGTTGAATTAGCGCCGAAAAAAGCAAGGTCATGCTTTCCGTTGCTTGACGGGCGGCAGCAATCACATCCGCACCGTCGTTTACATAATCGTCCGCAAAATGGTATCCTTCGTTGGTGATGACCGACATGCCGAAGACTCTTATCCCGGCATGACGCGCCACGATGACTTCCGGAACCGTACTCATCCCGATGGCGTCGCCTCCCACGCGGCCATAAAAGGTGTACTCGGCCGGCGTTTCAAACGAAGGGCCTGTCAGACCGACATAGACCCCCTTTTTCAGAGGTATTCCATGCGACGCCGCAAGCGTTTCGACGATCCGGATAAACTCACGGTCGTAGGCGCGCGTCATGTCGGGGAAACGGACGCCGAACGTCTCGTCGTTCGCGCCAACCAACGGATTCGGCATCATGTTGATATGATCGCGGATCAACATCAGGTCGCCCATCTTAAAGGTCGGATTAATGCCGCCTGCCGCATTCGAGACAAGCAGATTTTTAACGCCCAGACATTTCATCACCCGCACCGGATACGTCACCTGCTGCATGTTGTATCCTTCGTAATAATGAAACCGTCCCTGCATGGCCAGTACTTGTTTGCCGCCCAACGTCCCGGAAATCAGGTTTCCTTTATGACCGGCCGCGGTGGAACGTGCAAAGTGCGGAATGTCATGATAGGGAATTGTCACTGCACCTGCAATGCGGTCGGCCAGCGCCCCTAATCCACTGCCTAAAATAATAGCCGTCTCCGGTTTTCCCTGTATGCGCGAAGACAAATAAGCGGCTGTTTCCTGATACGTTGTCATTTGATTCATTTCATAATCCATAATTTCTTTTTTAGCGTTTGACTAATGTGTGGGCGATTCGTTCCGCGCGCTCCAGAATTTCTTCCTCTCCGGCGACTTTCCGGTTTTGCATCCGGATGATTCCGTCGCAAATCACGGTGTCTACACAACTGCCGTTCGCGGCGAACACGAGGTTCGAGACGAAATGGAAATTCGGAGTAAAAGCCGGCGTTGCCAAGTCTATCAGACAAAGATCGGCCAGGCATCCTTCGGCCAGGCGTCCTGTGTCAAAGCCTGTGATCCGGGCGCCGGACAGGGTCGCAGCCTCAAGCATCGCTTCGCAAGGCATGGCTTCCGGGTCATTCCGCCACGCTTTTCCAAGCAGAGAAGCCAGTTTCATGACCTCGATCATGTCCAAATTGTTCGACGACGCACAACCGTCTGTCCCCAGTCCGACCGTTATGCCGGCCGCACGCATTTCCGCATACCGGAAGCGGTAGCCGGAAGCCAGTTTCATGTTGGAGGCCGGATTATGCACCACTTTTACATCATGTTCCGCCAGCAGTGCGATTTCTTCTTCATCCACATGAAGCACATGCGCCAGCGACAAGCAAGGCGACAAAACGCCCAGCCGGTGCAAGTAGCGTACCGGCGTCGTGCCGTGCCGTTCGCGACATTGTGACACCTCGTCTGCCGTCTCGGCCAGATGCATCTGGATCATCAAGTCGTGATTTTCCGCAAAAGCATGCGCCCATTGCAGCAATGCCCCCGAAACCGTATAGATGGCGTGTGGCCCCAGCGCCAGGCGGATGCGTGAACTGTGGGAAGCGGGGGAGTGAAAGCGCCGGCTGATCTGCTGTTTGCAGCGGTCGGCCAGTTCCGGTTTGAAAAAGTCGAAACAGGCTTCCGAAAGCGTCGCCCGCAATCCCATCTCTTCAACGGCGGCGATGGTGGCATCTAATTTATGATACATGTCGAAAAAGGTGGTCGTACCGCTTTTCAACATCTCCACACAGGCCAGTTTGGCGCCCCAATAGACGTCGTCGTCCGTCAGTTTGGCTTCGTTAGGCCATATCTTTTCCGTGAGCCAGGGCATCAGCGGCATATCATCGCCAATGCCGCGGAACAGCGTCATCGCCGCATGGGTGTGCATGTTCATCAATCCGGGGATCACGGCCTTGCGGTGTCCGTCGACCACGGCGTCGGCCACAAGGTCAAGCCCCTCGGCAATGTGCCGGATACGGTTCCCTTCTATGTAAATATCCGTGGATTGACCGTTCAGTTCTACCGATTTAATAAGTATGCTCAAAATAATTATGAATTATGGGTTATGAATGGATTCATTATTCATAATTGTTATAGAACTCTGCGACGGCTTCAATACCGGTATAGAAACGTTCGAGGCCGAAATTTTCGTTCGGCGAATGAATCGCGTGGCGTTCCAGTCCGAAACCCATTAATACGGTCTTGATGCCAAGTATTTTCTCAAAAACCGGGACAATCGGAATACTTCCGCCGCGGCGTAAAGCCAGCGGACGCTTGCCGAAAGCGATGAGAAAGGCTTTCTCGGCCGCCTGATAGGCCGGCAGGTCGATCGGGCAAACATATGCTTCGCCGCCGTGGTGATGCGTGACTTGGATTTTCACGCTGTCCGGTGCGGCAACGGTCAAATGGTCGATGAACAGTCGTGAGATTTTCGCCGACTGCTGTCCGGGCACTAATCGGCAGGAGACTTTGGCACAAGCCTTCGACGGGAGCACCGTTTTGGCGCCTTCGCCCGTGTAACCACCCCAGAGACCGCAGATATCGAACGACGGACGGCAACTGTTGCGTTCCAGCGTCGAAAAGCCTTTTTCGCCGGCCAGGGCATCGACCTCGATGGCTTGTTTATAGCGTTCTTCGTCGAAAGGCGCTTGTGCAATCATGGCCTTTTCGGCATCCGGAAGCGGCTCCACGTCGTCGTAGAAATGAGGGATCGTAATCCGTCCATCCGCATCGGTAATGTCCGCCAGCAGACGGCACAGGACGTTGAGCGGATTGGCGACAGCGCCGCCGAAGTGCCCGGAGTGCAGGTCACGATTGGGGCCTGTGACTTCGATTTCCCAGTAGGCGAGACCGCGCAGACCGGTCGTCAGGGAAGGAATGTCTTCGCTGACCATGCTCGTGTCCGATACTAAGATCACGTCGGCTTTCAACCGTTCGCGGTGCGCAGTGCAAAAGGCTTCCAAACTGGGTGAGCCGATTTCTTCTTCCCCCTCCAGTATGAATTTTACGTTGCAGCGCAGCAGTCCTTCCCGCCACGCCGTCTCAAAGCCTTTGACCTGGATCATGACCTGGCCTTTATCGTCGTCCGCCCCCCTTGCCCAGACAGCCCCGTCGCGTATCACGGGATCGAAGGGATCGCTCTGCCAAAGCGACAACGGCTCCGGCGGCATCACATCGTAATGGCCGTAGACCAGCACGGTAGGGGCGTCCGGCGACAATATCCGTTCGGCATAAACGACCGGATTACCGTCTGTCGGAAGCACTTCCGCCCGTTCTGCCCCCGAAGCGATCAAAATCTCCCGCCAACGTTCGGCGCAGGTCTGCATATCCGCCCGGTGCGCCTGTTGCGAACTGACCGACGGAATCCGGAGCACACTGAACCATTCCTCTATTATGCGCTCCCTGTTTGCTTGAATATACGTTTTTATTGACATCATTCATTTGTTTTGTTATACGGACAGCAAAGGTAAAAACAATTATGAATTATGAGTTACGAATTATGAATTATGATTGGTTGTGCATACGCTCAAGGGGTGCATTTCAAATTGTCGCGGATTGAAATTACCACCTGCATAGTAGGAGGGGGATTTATAAAAGAAAGGTAAGTACATGACAAAAACTCAAAGACATTAAAATCGAATTTGGCAAATGGATTGAGCAATGCAGCGGCAATGGTTTGTAATCCATATTTAAAGAGGCTCTTAGCCCTGTTTCCATGCTTTTTAACTTTTATCTGTTTAATGTTTTCGTGGACG
>JAITPV010000081.1 GCA_031289275.1 Tannerella sp. | reverse complement strand
ACCGACATCGACGGCAAGTTTGAAGTCGGCGTGTCAACCATTCCGACTACGATTGTAGTCAGTTACATCGGCTACAAGTCGGAAGAGATCGACATCTACGAAAAACCGTCCGCTCCGGTACAAATCCCGTTGCAGGAAAGTTACAATACCCTTAGCGAGGTCGTCGTGATCGGATACGGCACGGTGAAAAAAAGAGATTTGACAGGCGCCGTATCCTCTGTTAAAGAGGGTGATTTCAACAAAGGAATATCCGCTTCCGTCGATCAGTTGTTGCAGGGAACCACCCCCGGCTTAAACATCCAGCAGTCCAGTTCCGAACCCGGCGGCGGTGTATCCGTCCGTATTCGCGGCAACAATTCCATCAACGCCGGCACCAGCCCGCTGTATGTGATCGACGGTTTTCCGGTGGATAACTCAAACAATCTGTCGGCAGCGTCCGGAGAGGCCGGACTGGCGTCTAATTTAACCCCCAAGAATCCGTTAAATTCAATCAATCCCAACGACATTGCCTCCGTCGAAGTGCTGAAAGATGCCTCCGCAACGGCCATTTACGGCTCGAGGGCGGCCAACGGTGTGATATTGATTACGACGAAAAAGGGGTCAGGCGGGAAAACCAAAGTGACCTATTCATTTGATGGCGGATTGCAGAAGGCCGCAACGACGATAGACGTCTTGTCCACCGCCGACTATATTCAAACCATCAACGCCCAGGCAAAAGAACGGGGCGAAAAGGAAGTTTTCAGCACGGAGGATATTCAACGGATAGGCAAGGGCACCGACTGGCAGGACGAAATCTTGAAAGAAGCCTGGATACAAAGTCATAATCTTTCTTTTTCCGGAGGGAATGACGCCACGTCTTATTTTACTTCCTTCAATTACCTGTCTCAGGACGGGATTGTGAAAAATACCGGCATCGACAAATATGTGGCGCGGTTGAATCTGGAGAGCAAGTTTGCCGCGCACGGCAAACTTGGCGTTAATCTCAGCGCCAGTCGAATAAAAGACGACAACTTTGTCGACGGCAACAGCATCAACGAAAACACCGGCCCGGTGAATGCCGCTGTCCTGTATGACCCGACCGAACCGGTTTATGACAGCGACGGCTCTTTTTCCAGTTCCACTTTTCTGACCATCAATAATCCGCTCAGCATTGTAGAAGGCTCTTCAAGCAAAAGCGTCACCAGCCGTACCTTCGGGAATGTCTTCATCGAATATCAACTGATCGAAGGCTTAAAGGCGAAACTGAATCTGGGCGCCGACCTTCAGAGCATCCGGAGGGATATTTATGGTACACGCCAGACGATTCGCGGATTTGCCGCCAACGGCATGGCGAATATCGCAACGCTCGAACGCACGGATGTGCTGGGCGAATACACGATGGATTACAGCAAACAAATTACGCCCAAAAGTCTGATTGCCGCATTAGGCGGTATTACCTATCAGCATTTTGATGCACGGAAATTTGCCGGTTCCATTAATAATTTCCCCTCGGACAATCTGCATACCGACAATCTGGGTTTGGGAGACATTGCGACGGCGTCGCTGAGCAGTAACCGGGAAAATAACGCTTTGCTGTCCTATCTCGGCAGGGTGAATTATTCCTTTGACAACAAATATCTGCTCACGGCATCTATCCGTGCGGACGGGTCGTCCCGGTTCGGAACAAACAACAAGTTCGGCTATTTTCCCTCCTTTGCCGCCGGATGGAACCTGTCCGATGAAGCATTTATCCCGGCTTTCTTTGATAATCTGAAGTTGAGGGCCAGTTGGGGAATTACCGGTAACCAGGATATTGGAAATTACCGGTCGCTCAGCACGTATACAAAGGGAGGCACGTTTGTTTCGGGAGGTTCCATCAACGCCGGAACGTCTCCCTCACGAATCGCGAATCCCGATCTGAAGTGGGAATCTACCGCTCAAACGGATATCGGTATTGATGCCGCCATCCTGAAAGGACGGTTAAACATCACGCTGGATTATTTCATCAAGAATACGCGCGACATGTTGATTGACCTGCCCCTGCCGAGGGCTACCGGCTATGCGTCCATCCTGTCCAATATCGGGTCGTTGCAAAACAGCGGTATTGAATTGTTTATTCATGGTAATATCATTGATAAACGCCATTTTCAATGGAACAGTTCGTTCAATATTGCCACCGTAAAGAATAAGGTTACGGATTTGGGGGATGTCACGAATATCCTCACCGGCAATGCGGCCAATATCGGCAATACGGTGATTATAACCGAAGGAAAACCGGCGTTTTCTTATTACGGATACGAAGTAATCGGGATATTCAAGGATGCAGCCGAGGTGGCGGCCTCGTCGCAACCCAATTCAAAACCCGGTTTCCCTATTTACCGGGATTTGAATAAGGACGGGCAGATAACAGCTGCCGACGACCAGAAAATCATCGGCAGTCCTTATCCCGATTTCACGTATGGATTCCAAAATACGTTTACATACCGGCGTTTCAGCCTCAGTTTCCTCCTTCAGGGACAACAGGGCAGTGAAATCTTCAACGGCAATATCATGGAAAGCATGTATCCCAGCAACGTGCGGAGAAACATGCTTACGGCAACCGTGAGCGACCGTTGGACGACGGATAATCCGGACGGGAAATGGCCGTCGGGCACGCAGCCGACTTCCTATGGAGGCGGAAAAGTAAACACGCTGGCTTTGCAGGACGCTTCTTTTCTGAGGTTGAAATATGCACAGTTCGCCTATAACATCCCCCTGAAAAGCCGGAAACACATCAGCGCAGCCAGTGTGTACGTCAGCGGACAGAATATTTTCACGCTCTCCGATTATATCGGATACGATCCCGAAGCCAATACCTTCGGAAACAGTAGCGCCCGTGTCGATTTGAATACCTATCCGCTGGCCCGGACGTGGTCGCTCGGATTTAATTTGTCTTTCTAAAATAACAATTAATACACTATCCATATGAAATCATATATATTATCATTCGTCGCATCGTTTTTGCTTTTTTCGTCCTGCAACAGTCTTTTGGACGAAACGGTTTTTTCCGAATTAACAACCGATACGTATCTGAATACGACGGAAGCCAAGCAAACCATTCTGTTATCGGCCTACGGCAATGCGCAGTTAAGGGAATATTACTATTTCTACGGTCCGGGAATGACTTCCGGCGAAACCTGGAATGAATTCGGCGCAATCGAAACGCAGTTCACCCCTTTGTGTAACTTTACGTGGGTCAGCAGTCATGAATATTTCAGCGGGATATGGAATAAATTATATTCCGTCATCCGGGATGCCAATATCATTCTGGACAACGTCGCCGACGGCGAAGAGCAGCTGGCGGCCGAAGCGCTTTTTTTGAGAGGCTTCAGCTATTCCCTGTTGTATGACTGGTTCGGCGCACTGCCTCTGCCGGCCTCCTCCGACGACGAGCTGTATCTGGAACGCGCTTCCGAAGAAGAAACCGTCCGTTTCATCGAAAAGGATCTGACGGAAGCCGCCGCAGCGCTGCCCGTCAATCAGGGCACGTATGGCCGGGCTACCAAAGGCGCCGCCCTGGGGATTCTGGCCAAGTTATACCTGAATACCCGGCAGTGGCAGAAAAGCGCAGACATCGCCAAAGCGGTCATTGATTTGAACAAATATACCCTGATCCCGAACTACGGGGATGTGTTCAGCATCGAAAACGAAGGCAACAGCGAGTTGATTTGGGTGATACAGTCCAATCCGCAGGCCGGGATTCCTTTTGTGGCCAACACGTTCCCGACCGATTATCCGCATCTTCCGAACCAGACCATCTACGCCTCACGGGTGTATCTGTTCGATGAGTTCGTAAATTCGTTCGATCCGGCCGACACCCGGAAGGATTTGATTGTAACGTCGTACACCAGCACGAGCGGTGAATTTGTCCAACTGCTGGGCAACGACCGTTCGCTGTCCGGCAAGTATGAATTTGACAAGGATGCCCTGGGCGCTTCCTACGGCAACGATATTCCCGTGTTGCGTTATGCCGACATATTGCTGGCCAGAGCCGAAGCGCTGAACGAATTGAACGGGCCGAACGAGGAATCCATCCGTTTGATCAACGAGGTAAGACAAAGAGCCGGAGACATTTCGCCGCTGCCGGAATCCGGATTTACGAAAGAAACATTGCGGGATCATATCTTTAAGGAACGCGGCTGGGAATTTTATTTTGAACAGAAAAGCCGTACAGACCGGATCCGGCAAGGCACGTTCGTCTCCGGCGCGCTGGCCAGAGGCAAAACCGCCGCCAAGCCCTTTCACGTCCTGTTCCCGCTTCCGCTCACCGAACTGAATGCGAATCCCAATTTGGTACAGAATGAAGGCTATTAACCTCCAAGGTTCATTCTTATACGCGAGTATATGGCGCATATGCTCAAGTCTGCGGCTCATAGACACGTGTCTGCGGCTCATAGACGCATGTCTGCGGCTCATAGACATGTGTCTGCGGCTCATAGACGCGAGTCTACGGCTCATAGACATGCGTCTGCGGCTCATAGACACGTGTCCGCGGCTCATGGACATGTGTCTACGGCTCATAGACACATGTCTACGGCTCATAGACACATGTCCGCGGCTCATGTACGCGCGTCCACGGCTCATGTACGCGCGTCCACGGCTCATGTACGCAAGTACACGGCTCATGTACGCGAGTACACGGCTCGTGTACGCAAGTACGGGAATCATTTTTTTCAGACCCTATTACAAACCAATAATTATACGACAATGAAATCTTTAAAAAAACTTGCTATCATCGGACTGCCCTGCCTGCCGGCACTATCCGGATGTGTTACCGCCCCGACGGCATCGAACGTAGACGCGCAGGCGCCGCGACCCAACATCATCATTATTTATAATGATGACATGGGATACGCCGACCTTAGCTGTTACGGACAGCAGAAATGGCAAACGCCCCATATCGACCGCCTGGCCGGCGAAGGCATCCGGTTTACCGACCTTTATTCCGCCTCGCATATCTCCAGCCCCTCGCGGGCGGCGTTGCTGACCGGACGTTACCCGGCCAGACAGGGCATTCAGGGCGTATTTTTCCCCGACAGTTATACCGGCATTCCGCAAAGCGAGTTGCTGCTGTCCGAACTCCTGCAATCCTCCGGATATGCCACCTCGATCATCGGCAAATGGCATCTGGGACACCGGGAGCGTTATCTGCCGCTGCAAAACGGATTCGACGAATATTTCGGTATTCCGTACAGCAACGACATGTCGGCACAGGTATTCCTGCGCGGCAATGAAGTGGAAGAATTTCACATCGACCAGACCCGGTTGACCAAACGTTACACGCAGGAAGCAGTCGATTTCATCGGACGTCAGAAGAAAGACAAACCGTTTTTCCTCTACCTGGCGCATAACATGATGCACGTTCCGATATTCCGCTCCGCAGAATTTGAAGGAAAATCGGGACACGGCGCCTATGGCGATGCCGTGCTTGAAATAGACTGGAGCATCGGCCAAATCGTCCAAACGCTCGAAGAGAAAGGCGTGCTGGAAAATACGCTGATCATCTTCAGCAGCGACAACGGCCCCTGGTTGCAGGAAGGCCCCCTGGGCGGCGAAGCGTTTCCTTTGAGAGAGGGCAAATCCACGACCTACGAAGGCGGTCTCCGGGTGCCGGCCATCGCGTACTGGAAAGGCAAAATAACACCCGCCGTACGCAATGATGTCGCCTCGACGCTGGACTGGTATCCTACCCTTGCACACCTGGCCGGCGCGAGCCTGCCAGACAACTTGCGCCTGGACGGATACGATCTTTCGGACTTGCTTTTGAACGGCGGCAACCGTCTCAGCGACCAGTATGTCTATTTCCTGAATAACCGCGACCCCTCCGGCATCCGTATCGGCGACTGGAAACTGTCGCTGCCGCAGGAACAGATCAAGGGGAATTTCTGGCGGACAACTACGGCTGCACACGATACCGTATTATTCAATTTGAAAGAAGACATCGGCGAAACAGTAAACCTCTACCGGAAATATCCTCAAAAGGCTACGGAATTAGTCGCCGCACTGGAACAATACAAGGCCGGTTTCGGAGAACTCCCGCCCGTTCTGGTCATGTATGGAAATCATCAGCAGAAGGAACTTCGGGAACAGCGCGTCGACGCCATCCTGGATGCCGACAACCGGGGCGAAAAAAACAAGTCGACACAGATCGACGGCTTTACGGACGCCCTATGAAAAGTAATTAGAAAATATGAAGTATAAATTATAAATTATCTCAGGCATATGAAACAGATTAATACACTCGGACTTTTGTCCTCGACCCTGCTGCTCAGTGGAACGGCAATGGCGCAACACAGTCCGACACCCGCATTCGACGGGAAAATCGGAAAGACGTTAGCCGATACCCGCGAAGCCTTTCCCGCAAGAAATCCGCAAGCGCCGGAAGGAGCGCCCAATGTAGTCTGGATTCTGATAGACGACATCGGATATGGCGCAACTACCGCGTTCGGCGGGCTGATCGAAACGCCCAACTTTGAGCGCCTGGCCAACAATGGCCTTCGGTATACCAACTTTCACAGTACGGCATTCAGCGCCCCTACCCGCGCCGCACTCTTGACCGGCAGGAACTCCCATTCGGTGCATTTCGGTTTCTTTTCGGAGCACTCATTCGGCGCTCCGGGCTATGACGGATACCTTCCGTTTGAAAAGGCGACCATCGCCGAGATACTCCGTGAAAACGGCTACAATACCTTTGCCATAGGGAAATATCATCTGACACGTCCGGACGAGACATCGCAAGCCGGGCCGTTCAACCGGTGGCCGACCGGCCGCGGATTCGACCATTATTTCGGATACATACCCAATTCCGGCATGGACGATTCCTGGCATTCGACCCTGTATCGCGATACCCAGCGCGAACCGGAAGATCCGCAGGGACGTATTTCCACGGAACTCTTTGCCAACGAAGCTATCCGCTACATCGCCGACCAGAAGACCGCGGCGCCCGATAAACCCTTTTTCCTTTATTTCGCTCCGGGTGCAGTCCATTATCCTCATCAGGCCTCGAAGGAATGGATTGACAAATACCGGGGACAA
The DNA here is from genome assembly GCA_031289275.1 of Tannerella sp. Classification (GTDB taxonomy): domain Bacteria; phylum Bacteroidota; class Bacteroidia; order Bacteroidales; family Tannerellaceae; genus Tannerella. The sequence continues at coordinate 22,194 of JAITPV010000081.1, read as the reverse complement.
TTCGATTCCGGTTGGGACAAATACCGTGAAACCGTCTTGCAAAGGCAACTCGAACAGGGCATCGTACCGGCCGGCACCAAACTCGCGCCGCAGAATCCGGGCGTAAAACCGTGGGATGAATTGACGGCCAACGAAAAGAAATTGTTTACACGTCAAATGGAACTGTATGCCGGATTCGTGTCACAGACCGATTATGAAGTGGGCAGACTCATTGATTTTATTGAACAAACCGGGCAATTAGACAACACGTTGATCGTGCTTTCGATCGGCGATAACGGCGCCGAAGGTTCCGGACGGGAACTGGGACGTTTCCTGCCGCGCGACGTGAAAGAGGATGCCAAGGCGCAAATCGTGGACGACGAACTGAAAAAGCTGGATTTGCTGGGTACGGAATATTCCTTCGCCCATTATCCGGACGGATGGGCTGCCGCAACAAATACGCCGTTCCGGTTCTACAAAGGTTATCCCAACTACGAAGGCGGGACGCAAAACCCGCTGATTGTTTTCTATCCGAAGAAGATCAAGGATAAAGGCGGTATCCGTCGGCAATATTCCTTTGTGAGCGACATTCTCCCGACCACGGTCGAGTTGGCCGGCGCCAGAGTGCCTACCGTCATCAACGGTTACCCGCAGGAGCCGGTCGAAGGCGTGAGCCTGGCATATACCATTGAGCCGGAAAGTAAAAACGCGCCGGAACGTCACACCGTGCAATACTACGAAATGACCGGTGCCTACGCCATCTATCACGACGGATGGAAAGCTTCCTTCCCTCACGACAGTTATGGCTACCGGCTGCGGGGCGAACCGGAACCCGCCGAATGGCATTTGTATCATCTGCGCGAAGACATCAATGAAATCACGGATTTGGCCGTCCAATACCCGGAAAAAGTGAAGGAGCTGGCCGAATTATTTGAAGCGGAAGCATGGAAATATAACGTTTACCCGTTGAAAGACCAGTGGAAGAATGCAAGACGGTTTGTTTTTGACGGCCGGAAACAGTTGGTTTTCTATCTGGAAAGCCGGTCGTATGCCGAAGCCTTGGGATTCCAGTTCGTAAATGCGCCTTCTTACACGATCACAGCTGAAACGGAAATCCCCGCAAGCGGCGCCGAGGGCGTTTTATTATCTTTCGGGAACGCCTCGTCAGGGATCAGTTTCTATGTGAAAAACAAAAAACTGGCCTTCGCATACAATGCCGCCGGCAAACAGACGGAAGTACGTTCGGACAGGAACATTCCGCAGGGAAAGGTTGTTTTTAAGGCCGAAGTCGAGGGAGAAAAGAATAAAACCGTGACCCTGTTCATCAATGACGAAAAGGTGGTTGCCCGTGACATCGAAACGCCGTTGGCGATCATGACGCCCTTGCCGTGGACGGTCATACAGGCCGGCCGCAATTTCGGATCGCCGGTTTCCACGGCCTATAAATCGCCGTTTACGTTCACCGGGAATTTAAGAAAAGTGACCGTAGATACCCGCTGATTCCGGTACGAAAAGAAGAGCCGGAAGGCATGTACCTTTCGTCGAGTTAGCAGCAAAACTCCGGCCTTGCATATCTTGCAAGGCCGGAATTTTGCTTTTAGCTTCGACGTAACGGACGCTACGCCGAACGGGGGAATCCGAAGGATTCACATGTTTATAGCACAATCCGTCGCGACAGACATTCGACTCCTTCGGAGTCGCACCTCTTCGGTCGTGGCGGTTGCTATAAACATGCGACCCGCCGGGTCGAAGACGCTACGCCGGCTGTCGTCAACGCAGGTGATTCCTCAAAGATTTTTTTGAGGCATCCTAAAAACAGGCTTTGAGGCTCGATATAAAATTATTCAATCCTGCGCCGTTGATCCACCGGAGGAAGGGGCGGGAAAGGTTGGTGCGGCTCGGTCTGATACCAGAAAGCCACGGAAGCAATGTCATCGTCCAATTTCCGATATTTACCTCCGCTACGCCACCATCCCAAAGACTGAATCGTCACTTTCAAATCTTTGTGGAAGGCTATCGGATCGCGCGTATGCCACCGGTACAGGCTCCAGTAATTCGGTACACTGTCGGTACACTGGTCGGCAAGCGCCGTGCCTGCATACAAGCCCGAAAAAGAACGTTTAAAACCGTAACTGCCGAGGAAATAGTCTTCCGTACCCGTGCCGCAGTATGTCGGAAAGTCCTTGTCGCCGTCAATGAAAAACTTCACCTCGCCTTCTCCAAACCAATTATTGTCGGTCAGTTGCGTCCATGCCAGGAAAGTGCCTACATAACGTCCTTTCCCCTGTACTCCGTCAAGAATCACATACGGATTCCGATCCCGCGTATTACCTTTACGCCATTGAGCATGGAGATAACCCATTTTGCCGGATACTTTCGTGAGAGCATAGGTCATTTGGTAGGCCAGCAGGTCAAGGTTTTCACTCCCTTCGTTGGTCAGCGTAACCCGTGCATGTTTCCGGAAAGGCATCGGCCAGAAACAGTTCAGTGCATTGAGCGGATTAACGACTACGACATCCGAATTGACCGGTGCAAACATTTCGTGCCCAACGGCAAAAAAGTCGGGCACGGGCGTCTCAATGGAGGGATTCGGTTCGTTGTCCCAATAAAAGCGGATCACGTGTTGACGACTAAGTCCATCCACCATCCAAATGTGTTGGATCACCCCCGGCCCTTCAACATCCATCAGCGTCACCGTTTCACCGGCGCCCACAAACAGGAAAGGTCTCACTTTCCATCCCACGCCCAAGTCATCGGCAGAGCGGGCGTTCATGGCGCGATTGTCAAGCGTCAGACGGGGATCATCCATGCCTCCCTTCCCTTTTTCTCCGGTAATATTTTCAGCGGAAACCGAACGTGTTTCGGCGTCATCAAGCAAAGCCAGACCGGCCGGACCATAGATTGACGATGGCGCCGTCGTGCAGGCGCTAAACAGCAGCATACTACAACAGGTTGCTGCAAACAGATTTTTCAAGATTGATTTCATACGATATTTATTTTTGATTCCTTATTTTAATTGCATGTTGAATAATTTGGATTGATTGTTGCGTGTGGCCGTAATCTCCATGATCTTCCCGGCAGACGTATTCATATGACGCTTCAAATCGTCACTGTTGCGCACTTCTTTTCCGTCTGTTTTCAAGATAATCCAACCGGATTCAAAGCCTGCGTCTTTCCATATTTTCCCCTTTTCAGGGTCAATGGATTTTATATAACAGCCGGAATTATGACCGCCGGAGGCATCAATTAAATCGGGGTCATCCGCCATATTGATAAACGCGGCTCCCCAAAATTCTACTATCACGGCGTTCGTTGATTGGGCAGGGGCATCGCTCTCATAGTGATCGGCCAGTAAGGTTTTGTACCAGTTCGGATAATAAACATATGCCGTTTTATGGAACTTTGCTTCACAAACAAAACCCAGAGGATTGCCGTGTTTATCAAATGACAGTGCTTTGACGGTACATGATTGATTGACGGTAAAAGGGATTTCATACGGAGAGGAGCTGCGTGTCGGCGCCGATCCGTCCAGGGTATAACGCAAACTACCGCCTGCTTCCATACGGGCATCAGGCCGTATGGTGACCCGGATTTCATCCGTGAACTCTCCGCCATACGGTTCTATGCGGGTCATCCTGTGTCCGAACCGATCCATGGGGAAATTCTTAAATCCCAGTTTGAGCGCCGGAGAGTTTTCTTTTACCCGATAGTCTCCTTTTTCGGGATTCACGAAAAGCGGGTCTGCGACGGTCGATTGCATATCATAACCCTGCGCTTGCCAGTCCGGGAAGGAGCGGCCTTCCGTCATGAATGGATTTGTTTTATAATTAATATTCCAATAGGTGTTGTAGTTGTAGTTGTCACTCCAAGGGGTGGCGTCGGGTAATTCTATGGGACGAACGAAAACGGCTGTCGGCTGATTACTTCCGGCTACGGCTCCGGATATGACAATTATATTCCGATAGATTTCATCTTCCGAGTGTTCAGGCCAAACATGCCATCCCAAAGGCACCGCGCCGACACATATATTATTATACACCTTGCGAAAGAATCCATCCCGCAGTTTAATGGTCGAACCAAGATTCAGATTGTTGTATATCTCATAATAACTGGATCCGTCGTCCAGGTCAATCGTCCAGTTGCCGGCGCTGATTGATTTTCGGAAGTTTGCAATACGGTTATTACGGATAATGGTAGGGGCTATCGCATCCGATTTGACTAAGGGCTTTTTCAGCCCCGTCCAAAACCGTTCCCGTCCCCAGGCATTAAACGGCCCGTGTTCGCCCGTTTCCCGCACCGTTTCCCACATGTCGCAATGCTCAATGATATGCCCTCCCCACGTGCCGTCGTTGATGCAAATGCCTGTTCGGGGGCAGTTATAAACGGTACAGTGCGACACGCTGACTTTATAGCTCTTGGATATGAAAACGCCGGATACCTGTTTCCCCATATCCCCCAGGTCGTGCATGATACAGTTCTTCACGACACACTTTTCCGGATAATCGGGCGTTTTCGGGCCGGGTCGCGTATCTGCCCTGTCCTGTAATGCCCCCGGACTGATCCTGTCATGCGCCTCCCACGTCCGGTAAAGCCTCACGGCTTCAGGCGAGCCGACCAGACAGACCGCGCTTTCGCCGGTATGACTGAAATAACACCCGGACACTTCATTCTCCCGATTATAGGCGCTCATAAATATGCCGTTACCGCCAATATATGCGAAGCTGCAATTTGTGACACGGCAATGCTCGACGCCTTCCATAAAAATGACGCCGCCGCGATGTATCGCCCAGTCGCCCAGCGATACAGGCTCGTAAGATTCCAGGAAGGAGAACCGGGATTGTGTGAAATTAAATCCGTTAAAAGAGACGTATCTTACCGGATGTTCCCTGTCGCCTTCCAACCGGATCATGTCTTTAACGACCGGTACTTCTACCACCATACTGTCCAAATGAACCTCCGCCGACGGGTAGAAGTAAAGCAAGTGATTGTCTTTGTCCAGGAACCATTCGGAAGGCGCATCCAATTCTTCGAAAATATTTTCAATATAAAACGGCGAGCCTTTCCCAATGCCGTGTGAACGTTGCATTTGCCAACCACCCTCTCCGACGGAAATCTTACCGGTCAGGGTATCTACGGACGTAATCCGGTACTGTAAATTTCCCCAATTATGACTTTGAAAAGCATGTACAATCCCCGTTTCGGGATGCCTCCAGGATTTTTTTGTGAATTCACCGGAATCCACCAAAAACCATTGGTCATATCTTTCATCGGTTCCTCCGACAGCATTCAGATAGCCTTTTCCGCCTCTTAACGGGTTTTCCTCATCATAATCGGGAAACCTGGCCCGCATCTGCCTTATGCCGTTAATAAACAACTGATCAAAATCCAACTCCTCCGGAATGTGTGAAACAAAAATCCCGCCCGGACAGGCTTCCCACTTCAATGCGTCTAACACCACGGAACCCTTGATCCGTACACGATGCCCGTCTAAAGAAGAAAAGCGTACCGGATTCTTTCGGGTTCCCGCATATTCCGGTGTCAGCCGGATCACTTCCCCGACATAGTAGTCGCCTTCCGCAAACCATATATTGACCGGTTCTTTCCCGGCAAATTTTATTAGCTCTCCCATCACTCTTTCAAAAGTAAGGAAAGGTTTTTCTTTTGATCCGGAAAAATGATCGTTTCCATCAGGCGATACATAGATATCCCTTGCATTTGCTTTTTCGATATGGGCTAACGAAACGAAGATGATTAGCCACACCATTACTTTAGTTACATTCATTTTTATTGCTCTTTCGTCTTGCATACCGGGTGTACCGGATTTCTCTCCGGGTATACCGATGCCGGTGCGGCTCGGTCTGATACCGGAAGGCCACAGAAGCAATGTCATCTTCCAATTTCCGATATTTACCTCCACTACGCCACCATCCTAAAGATTGTCCTTATATATATTTTTCTGATTTCTTAATTCTACTCTTAGTTCATCTACGATGCTCTTGTATTTTGGATCATCCACTAAGTTGTTTATCTCTAACGGGTCTTTCGACAGATCGAATAGTTGTGTAGTAACTTTGTTATTAACATAATACTCGATCAATTTATAAGTTCCTCTTTTTATAGCTCGTTGTAAGTTCATGTATGCATGATACATCACTTCCCGCTTCGCCCCGGATAAAATAGACAGCGCTTCCACTGATGGAGGAATAGCGGTTTGGGTGAGATCGCATATCGTAGGATAAATATCCTGCAAATAAGTCAACCTCTGTTCTTTTGCTCCGGCTTTAAAGCCTTTCCCGACAAAAATAAGGGGAACTTTTATACTGTGTTCATACAGATTTTGTTTGCCCAGAAGTCCATGTTGTCCCACGGCCAAACCGTTATCAGCGGCAAAGATAATGATCGTGTTTTCGTATAATCCTTTTTGTTTGAGCGCTTCGACTACACGGCCTATTTGCTCGTCCAAATGGGTAATCATACCATAATAGCTACGAATCTGCAACTTGACCTCTGCTCTGTTCCGAGGAAATCCAAGCAAGAGTTCATCCCTGATCCTCATTTCTCCATTGTCGAAAGGATGTTCGGGCATGAAATTGGCCGGGATGGTAATTTTGGCCGTATCGTACATATTCAAGTATTTTTCGGGCATTACACGGGGATCGTGGGGCGCTGTATACGCGACATACATAAAAAACGGATTTTGTGTATCATCATAGTTGTTGATAAATTCAATAGCCTGGTCGCTAAAAACTTCGCTTGCATGCTTCCCGACATGAATGTGGTCGCCATTGCGGTATCCTACCGTTTGCCTGACAAAATCCGCAACGTACGGAATTTGGGCAGCATATTCGCCGGTCGGGTCATAATTGTATAAAGGAGTATTCCAATGATCCATGATATCGAGGAATATTTCGCCACCGGCACAAAATCCTCTATTGAGGGAGGCTCTGCCATTATGCCATTTCCCGATAAGATAAGTATGGTATCCATTCGCACGAAGAGCTTCGCCCAATACAATATGTTCTTTGGGGATGTTTTCACCATCCTGTTCCAGAGAAAACAAATACCTTCCGGTCATCAACATAGCCCTACTGGGCATACTCACAGCCGGACACGATCCGCCCATGATGTAGGTGTTCACATAGCTGCTACCGGTTTGCACTAATTTATCAAGATTGGGCGTGATGATTTCATCGTTCCCTAATGCGTGAATCGTCGAAGAGCGCATGTCATCCGGAAAGAGAAACAAAATATGGGGACGTTGCGGATTCGGCGTTAAAGCAAAGCCGGTTGAATTTCCTAACAAACAAGTAGTAGTAACTAATGTTCCGGATGCTATTTTTTTGATGTTCATAATTAAAGAATTTATATATTAGAATGATTTCATTATTCAATAACATACCAGTTATATCCTCTAACCGGTATTTGGATTTTCAACCGAAAACTCTTTCTGCCCATTGCGGTTCATACTTTTTCATTCCAGACCAACTTGCTTTAACCAACTATTTACTGAAGGGGATTAAAACCTCCTTCATCCCAGCCATCTGTTTGTTTCAGATTGGGATTTTTATCCATTTCGCTCTTCGTCATTGGCAAAAAATAATAATTGTCCGGAAAGTTCATCGCCTGTTGGGTATCAACGATAAAACCTTCTAATGTGAATCCTTTGCTGATGTCATTGGGATCTATGGGTATGGAATGTAATCCATGACGTTGCGTCCCGGTTAACCTGTTTAACCATCTCAATCGGCGTAAATCCCAGAAACGTTTATTTTCATACGCAAACTCAATTAAACGTTCTTTCATTAGGGTTTCCCTCATCTCAACTTTATTTTGTCCTTCGGTTAATCCGTACATATCATTGACTCCCGGAATAAGTCCTGCCCGCTTCCTGATCTGTTTCAACACCTCATAAGCCACATCCGTATGTCCGGTTTCATTGGCAGCCTCGGCATAGTTCATCATGACCTCTGCAAATCGAATCTCAACCCAGTCTACACCCCCGCTTACTGCTGTTGCAGCCGTAGGGGCAAGTTCCACCGCTTTACAGGTATAATATCCTGACAGCGTTCCGAAAGAGGTTCCGTAACCATCCGGATTATAGCCATTATAGGTCCATTGGATTCTCCCTGTTTTCCCACTCAGTTCCCAAATCTTGCCATTATACACGATGGTCGCATCAAACCGGGGATCACGGTTTTCCCAATATTTTTGCGGATCGTATCCAGAATGTCCAACAATGGGCGTGCCGTCAATCATCGGAAAAGCATCCACTAATTCTTGTACCGGACTGCCACCCGCCCCTCCGGATATGAACATTCCCTCGGAAGTGGGACGGCGGTCATTACTCGCGCCGGTAGTGCGTTCGGGGTTGTTAAACCGTGTAACGAATACAACTTCTTTATTCATTTCGTTAAACCAAAAGTTACTGAAGTTATCGTACAGTCCATAGCCATACATCAAAAGTGAGTCATTCGCTGCTTTATTGGCATTGTATGCGTCCGTCCATAAGGCGGCATTATCCGAAGGATTGAACTGGGGGCTTGCTTTGTATAAAAGTATCCTGCCCTTCAAGGCAAAGGCGACAGCCCGGTTTATTTTCCCTGTTTCATTGCCTGTAAATGTGACCGGAAGCATTGTGATTGCCTTATCTAACTCATCTATGATGAAGTCAAAACATTCGGATGTTTTATTTCTTGCTACGAATATGTCATTGCTTAATTTCTGAACATCTTTGATGATGGGAACTCCTCCATAACGTTTTACCATTTCAAAGTATACATACGCACGCCAAAAGTGAGCCTGACCTTCTAACAAATTTTTTTGTGATTCGCTGAGGCTACTTGCAGATAGTTTTTCAAATACAATGTTGATACTTCTGATGTTGGCATAAGGCCAATAGGCTAAGCCTTGTAAATCGCCCGATGTAATGAGTCCATAGGAAACGCCAAAGTTATTACCGGCAGTTGCTTCGTCACAATGTTTCTCGGCAGTTCCCCATCCGGGACTATTATCCAGCGCAATTTTTGCCAAATAGGAATCCGCCAAGTTGGGGTCATTCCAGGCCTGATCATCGGTAATACTGGTAAGACTGCTTTTATCCAACACATCACTACATGCAGTGAGGGTGAGAAGTATAAGATGTATATAAAATATTTTTTTCATGTTTCGTTGTTTTTAAAATGTTACATTTAGTCCAAAAGTGATTGCTCTCATGGTAGGATAGGAAGCCAACTCCCGTTGTTCCGGATCATGATGTTTATATTTCGTAAGAGTCAGCAAATTCGTTCCACTAAGGAGAAAACTGATGTTTTTAGCATATATCTTTTCGATAATTGACTGTGGCAACGAATAGGAGATGCTGAGATCCTTCAAGCGAAGAAATGATCCATTCTGAATCCAAAAGTCGGAAGGCTGGGAAACGGAGGTATCAATGCCTGATCCCCCCACTCTCGGCATGGTTGCATTCGGATTTTCCGGTGTCCAATAATCCCTCCATAAGCCAAATAGCGTAACGTTGTCATTGATCCTGTTATCACGCGTCTTTTCATCCATCATTATATCCCACATCCCTAATCCTTGCCAAAGCATGTTAATACGAAACGCTTTCCAGGCTATATCAAATTTGAATCCATAGTTCAACCGTGGATCGCCTTTGGTTGATAGTACTTCCTGGTCATTTGCGTCAATAATTCCATCCGGTTCTTCACTCGTTACGCCACGAATGTCTTGAAATACTAATTGGCCGATTTCAGGGACTCTACCAAAGATAGTACTCACCTTAGCCTTATAGTTATCAATATCTTCCTGGGTACGCAATATTCCGGCCGATTTATAACCTTTTAATGTATTCAATGGTAAATTTAAGGGATTCTGATAAGGCCTTATGTTCGCAGGTACATCTATTTGTACGACATTATCAATGGCATAGCCAATATTACCAACAATACCATACTGTACTTTTCCGATCTGATTTCGATAGCCAACCGATACATCAAGTCCCTTGACATCCACAATTGCATAATTTTCGTCAGGTAAAGTCGCTCCAAAAGTACCGGGAACAGTTAATATCCGCGAACGCAAGATATCGTATGTATGTCGGTAGAAAAAATCTCCGGTAAAGGTAAGCGCATTATCCAGAAATCCGGCATCAATACCCAGGTTATTTGTTCGACTTTTTTCCCACGTTATATTTTCGTTTGGAAGTCTCCCCAATGCTATTCCTTTATATGTGGTTCCATAGTACATAACTCCGGAATAATTATAATTTTGCTGATACTGGTATGCCGTTACCGCATCGTTGCCTAACAAGCCGATTGAGTATCTTAATTTAAGATTATTGATGAATTTGATATTTTCCTCAAAAAACGTTTCATCCGAAATTCTCCATCCTGTGGATAGCGAAGGGAAAAACCCCCACCGATTTTTAGGCGGGAATATGATAGAGCCGTCATATCGAAAGGAACCTTCGAATAAGTATTTTCCGCCATAGTCATAGTTAAGTCTGCCTACGTAAGACAACCTGCCTAATTCCGAACCACTTCCGGAAGCCGTTCTTCTTGCCGCGTCATTGCTTGCCGCATCAATCTGTTCAATGGCATACGTATCGAAAGTTTCACCTCTCCCCATAAATTTATCACTGAAGATTTCTGTTTGTTCATAAACGAGTACAACGCCGACATTGTTTTTGCCAAAAGAATTCTGATAACGCATAGAGGTGTTAAACTGCTCTGTCCGCTCTCTTATATAATCCTCCTGTATATATTCATAAGACGATCCGGCAGCAATCATGTTGGAATTTAAGAGGACGGCATCATCTGTTACAATGTGATTATGAGAGCCTGATCTTTGAAAATTATATACCGGATGAAATTGGAAAAACTGTTTTACAAACTGATTGCTTCGGGACTGGTTATAACTGGCGCCCAATTCCAACCCTTTCACAAAAGGAAGCGCATACGTAAGTTTAAGTATGCCATTATAATCGTCATTATTATTCCGATTCGATCCGGTATTTATGGCAGAAATCGGATGCCAGGCGCTTCCATTGGGTAATCCTCCGACAGCAGCTCTATTATAGGGCGCTCTGACCATCAATCCATTGATGATATTCCACATGTCAAACACACCTCCATCGTTAGGCCAGTTAGGTTGGTTGCTCACTTTATTATTTAAATCCAAAAAAACATTAGCAGTCAAGCCTTTCATAATATTTGCTTCTACATTGATCCTGAAATTTTGCTTTTTGTAATTAATGCTTTGTAGGAATCCGGCTCCATTGTAGTATCCGGCAGACATAAAGTACCGTAACTTTTCCGTTCCGCCATTTACACTTAGATTATGTTGCTGCGTTACCGGCGTATTCCATACCTGATCCAGCCAAGTGCGGTAAGCATCCGGATGGTCCTGGAAATACTGAATCTCATCCGGCATAAAGTAAGTGATATCGCCATCCGGAGTCTTATTAATTTTTAGAAAATCGTTAAATAAGATCGCAGACTCCACTGCACTTAGCTGATCAATCTTTTTCACTCTTGATTCAGTAGTTATCATGCCTTTATAAGTGATTTCCGGAGCTTGTATTTTCCCTTTTTTCGTTGTAACTAACAGTACCCCGTTCGCTGCCCTCGAACCATAGATAGAAGCAGATGCCGCATCTTTCAAAACCGATATGGTTTCTACTTCATTAGGGTCGATGGCGTCAAAAGCTTCTTTGTCCCGGACAAAACCATCAATAACATATAACGGGTTTTGATTATTCCAAGTCCCTTTCCCTCGAATGACGATATTGGAAGCGCTTCCCGGTCTCCCATTAGTTTGAGAAACAGTGGCGCCCGGCACCAATCCTGCAATCAAATTTGATAAATTAGATGTCGGAACTTGGTGTAATTCACTTCCTTGAACTGCCGAAACTGCCCCCGTCAAATTGACCTTCTTTTGAGTACCGTAACCAATCACCACTACCTCATCAAGTGAGCGGGAAATTTCATATAATACGACGTCAATGACTGTCCGGTTTTTAGGCGAGATTCCCTGTGTTGCATACCCGATGAACGAAAATTCCAGGGTGATGCTTTCATCGGGTACCTTAATGGAATATTTTCCGCTTACGTCGGTAACTACTCCGTTGACAGTTCCCTTGACTACCACATTTACCCCCGGTATCGGCTCGCCGTGTTCGTCTGTCACCGTGCCGGTGATGACGAGGCTTTGTTGTTGCATCAGCGTTGTTGGGGTGATAATGATAAAGTTATTGTCCATCACCTTGTAGCTAACGCTGGTATTGTCTAAGATGGCCGATAAGACTTCATTGATGTCTCCGTCTGTAAAGGGGACTTCTACTATTTTGTCTAAATCGGCAAATTCACTGTTGTAGAAAAAGTGGTATTGAGTTTGTTCTTCAATGTCTTTCAATACCTCACGAATGGTTTTATTCTTCGCGTCGATACTTAGCTTTACTTCTGGAACAGAGATGCTTGCAGAGGCGTCGACACAAAATAAAAACATAATTATATATGATAACTTTATTACCAAAAATATTTTTTGAACCGAGTTTCTATTAAAATCCAACATATTAATGTATATTTGTATGATTAATTTTCCAAGTTAATTAAATTGCAATTTTTTCCGGGGAGGAACGGCCGTGAACCGTTTCTCCTCTTTTCATAGTATAATTACACTATGGCGGTTTGTATATTTTTTGATTCATTTGTTCTTTTATTTTTTAATTACGGATGCAAATTTCGCTTTGTTGGCATAATCCATGCTCAACACAATACTGTCTTTATAGATAGTGTATTGTAATGGTGCGGTTTGCCGTAATGCTTCAAGTATGTGTTCGATTCCTTCATTTTCGATGGTACCGGTAAATTTATACTGGTTCAGTTCGTCGTCGCGAACCACAATAGGGTAGTTGTATCGTCGCGACAGCATCCGGCTAAGCGAAGCCACCGATTCGCCTGTTACCTGCCATTGCTTGTCTTTCCACGAAGTAGGCGCATAGGTGTTTACCCCGGCAGTAATCACGACATTTTTTTCTTGCTTTTTGTTAACAACCGGTAGTGATTCTTCCGGTTGTGCTTGTACAACCCGGTAGTCTTGTTTCCCGATCACGATCTTCTCTTTTGGCTTGAGTACAATCTCCTTGTGTTTGATATTTGCAATGTTCACGTCAATGACGCCTTCTTCAAGGATAGCGGTTACGGACGCTTCTTCAGGATAGGCTTTTACGTTGAATTTCGTCCCCAAAGCGCGGATGGTCACGTCTTTCGTATTCACTAAGAACGGTTTCCGGGGATTGGTCTTCACGACGAAATAAGCTTCTCCCGTTAATTCCAACTGACGGGTATCTTTTCCGAAATCAGTATTATAATGTATAGTGGAACCGGCATTGAGCCACACTTGCGAACTGTCGGGCAAGGTCAGTTTACTGATAGAACCCAATGGCGCTTCAATCACCGTTTCGGTTGTCATGGCGATATAAGCCGGCTCATCTGTTCGATGTTCGAGCCAATGTGTCGCGGCGCCGCCCAGGACAATGCACAACAAAAATGAAGCTGCAAACTGTAATGTGCGACGTATAGGTATCTTAACGGGCGTTTTGTTACCATACCCTATTTTAGCGGATAACTCTTTCCACGAGTTGGTTGAGGCCGAAGTGTCCCGGCCGATACCGGACAGTATCCAGGTTGTTTTCATCCGGTTAAAATAAGCCACGTTCTCTTTGCCGGCGCTGAGCCATTGCTGTAATCCGGCGAGGTCATGTTCGTCAATATCCCCCGTCAGGTATCCAATAATCCACAAGTCGATGTCGTTCACCAATTGTTCGTTATTCTCCGATATGTTACCTTCATGATTCATAAATATCACTTTCTATTATTAAAACAAGATTTTTATTCTTTCCGATGACAAGAACCTCAAAAAAAAGTTCTATTGACCATTATTCATTATCAAGTCCTCTACGGATTTTTTCCAATGCCCGGTAGATATGAGTTTTTACCGTATTGACCGAAATACCTAATAAGCCGGCTATTTCTTCATTGTTTTTGTCTTCAAAACGACTTAATTTGAACACTTCACGGCATTGTCCGGGTAGTTCTTCGACTAATCTTTCTATCCTGTGTAACGTTTCTTCCGCTTGTAACGCATCAAGCAACTGTTCGTCGTAAGCAAATTGTTCACCGATTTCGTACCACCATTTCCCGGAGGCAAGTTGCAGGAAACTCTGTTTTTGCGTTTTTTTGTGTACCAGGTAGTTGATGCATTGGTGATGCGCCGCTTGATAGATATATGTTTTAAGGGATGCCCCATCCGAAAAAAGTTCCTGCCGGTTTTGCCATAGCTTCAAGAAGGTATCCTGCAAAATTTCTTCGGCAACGAAATGATCCCCGGTTATCTGTTTCGCATAATATAACAATGCGGGGTATAACCGGTTATAAAGTGCCTCAAATGCTCTTACGTCTCCTTGTTGCACTTTTTTCCAACATTTGTCGAGGTCAAAAATCTCCATCGGATTAATTTATTGGGTAAAAGTACAGCTTTTTCAATTCATCTGAAATACCATTTGCATGGTATTTCGCAACTTTTTAAAATGGAAAGAAATTCCGATCATGCCTTGTATAGATGAAAGAAATGCTTTTTGCGATAAAACACTTGCAAGACAGCGGTTTCACGAGGAAAAACATTAAAAAAGAAATCGTTGAAAAATAAAAAGGCAGAGACTCTATTACGTCTTCTTCGCCGCCGGGCAACATGGCTTCACTGAAAATCCGCATACCGAATAACGGTGTTTTTTGCATGTTTTTTAGGTAAAAAGAATTTTTCATGTAACTTTGCGCTTCAATTTTGAACTCTTGACGCATTGAATTTGCTAAACATCGACATATTGGATATCTTACCGCAACGTCCGCCTTTCATCATGGTAGACCAACTGACGTATTACGATCTGCGAAAAGCAACGACGCTTTTCACCGTTCGCGAAGACAATTTCTTTTGTTCCGGCGGACGGATGGAAGAAGCCGGGCTGGTCGAAAACATCGCGCAAACCTGTGCCGCACGCACCGGGTATGAAGCAAAAACAAACACGCACGGGGGAGACGGGAATATCAAAATCGGAATGATCGGAATGATTAAGAAAATGGACATCTTCCGCTGTCCGCGGGTGGGCGAACAGTTGGAAACCTCCATCGAGGTCGTACAGGATATATTTTCCACCTCCCTGGTAACATCCAAAGTCGAAATCGGCGGCGAAATCATCGCCACCTGCGAAATGAAAATATTTCTAACCAATATAACTGCCGGATAAATGGAAGACTGTGAACAGAGGCAATTAAAGACATCCAAAGAAATTGAAGTCCGATTCAGCGAAGTAGACTCCATGAACATTGCGTGGCACGGGTCGTACGCACTTTATTTTGAAGATGCACGCGAAGCCTTCGGGAAAACTTTCGGACTGAGCTACCGGAATTATTTCGCCAACGGCTATTTCGCCCCCTTGGTCGACTTGCATTTCAATTACAAGCAGCCGCTGTTTCACGGACAACAGGCGCGCGTAGACATTACCTACCGCAACGTGCCTGCCGCCAAAGTCATTTTTGATTATGAAATCCGCTTGCTGACGGACAATAGCCTGATTACGACAGGCACGTCGACACAGGTGTTTTTAGACGAAAAATATAACTTGGTATGGACGAATCCTCCGTTTTATGAAGAATGGAAGAAAAAATATCATCTGCTATGACGACGCTTTTAAATGACAACATTCTGTCGGCGTTGGGCTTTACGACAGACGAGAACTTCCGCAAGGTAAAACAGGGAATCAGCGGGCTTACGCCTTTTGCCGGCCGTTTTGACCTGCCGGAGCCGTTCGTAGCTTCCGCCATCGACAGCCAGGCGCTGGAGACGGCTTTTGACAGCCTTCCCCGCGTTCCGGAAAAGCGCCGCTATACCCGGTTGGAAAAAGCAGCCATCGTATCGGTCGCGGAGGCGTTGAAAGGGACGCCGGTAGACCCTGCCGGCGACCGCGTGTTATTTATCCTTTCCACCACGAAGGGAAACGTTTTTCTGCTCGATCCGGCCGAAAACAACGGTTACGAACCCGAACAACTGTATCTCTGGCGGTCGGCGGAGCTGATTGCCGGTTATTTTGGAAACCGGAATACGCCGCTGGTGATCTCGAACGCCTGTATTTCGGGCGCCGGCGCCCTGATGGCCGCTCAGCGAGCGCTGAGGAGCGGGCGTTATGATTATGTCGTCGTCACCGGCGCCGACATGCTTTCCCGGTTTATCATCGCCGGTTTTCAGTCGTTCAAAGCCTTGTCGCCGGAACGTTGCAAACCCTTCGACGCGAACCGCTCCGGCTTGAATGTCGGCGAAACGGCGGCTACGCTGATTGTGACCGAAAAAACGGAGGCGGACATGCAAGCCGGCGACGTCGTCCTGAGCGCCGCCGCCGTACGCAACGACGCCAACCATATCTCCGGCCCCTCGCGGACGGGCGAAGGTGCATACCTGGCCTTGCGGCACGTCCTTACCGGCATCGCGACCGAAGAACTGGCTTTCGTTAACGCCCACGGAACGGCAACGCCCTATAACGACGAGATGGAAGCCGTAGCCATCACCCGCGCTTCGCTGCAAAACGTCCCGGTAACTTCGCTCAAAGGTTACTTCGGACACACGTTGGGCAGCGCCGGCGTGCTGGAAAGCATCATGTCTACCCGTGCACTGAAAGACGGCGTCGTCCTGAAAACCTTCGGCTTCGAGACGCCGGGCGTTACGCATCCGCTCCGGGTGACCACCTGCACGCAGACCACCGGACGTCGTCGCTGCATCAACATGCTGTCCGGCTTCGGCGGTTGCAACGCCGCATTGTTGTATACATTAACCAAGAAATGAACGATGGATATCCGGATCGGAAAATATAGCCGGGTGTTGCCCGGAAAGGCATGGCTCAACGGCGAGGTTTACCTCGAAAACCCTCTTTGCGACGGGCTGACGTTCCTGACAGAGATGTATAACCGGCTGGGAATTGATTACCGCAAGTTTTTCAAGATGGACAGGCTGTCCAAACTGGGATTTCTGGCGGCGGAATTGTTGATGGACGGTTTCGATCCGGAACAGCCGAATGAAGATACGGGGATTGTCCTGTTTAACCGCAGTTCGTCGTTGGACACGGACGGACAATTCCAGCAAACGATTCTCCGGGACGGGGAGCATTATTTTCCCAGTCCGGCGCTATTTGTTTACACCTTGCCGAACATCGTGACGGGCGAACTTGCGATTCGCCACAAGATACACGGAGAGACGGCTTTTTATGTGCTTCCCCACTTTCGGGGCGAGCTGCCGGCGGAGATAATCCGGGCAACCCTGTCTTCCGCCGGCCTGAGATACCTGTTGGCCGGCTGGACGGAAGCATACCGCGACGATACCGAGGCTTTCATGATGCTCTGCGAGGCGGGCGGCGATGCGAACGACGGTTCGTTGCCGTTGACCCCGGAAAATGTGGAACGGATTTGCCCGGATTGGAAACAGGAAAAGTGATTGAATTATTAAATTATTATATTATGAACGAATTGATTTTAGAACTGAAACAAGAGATTATTAAAGTGTTGAACTTGGAAGGAATGACCCCGGACGATATTACGTCCGACGGCGAACTCTTCGGCGCAGGATTGGGACTGGATTCCATTGATGCGCTGGAGTTGATTGTGCTGCTTGAAAAGAATTACGGCATCAAGCTGAAAGACCCCTCGCAGGGAAAGGAAATTTTCAAATCCATACGCACCATGGCCGAATATATCACGGCCCACCGGACGAAGTAGGATTGAATGATGAACGATTGAATCCCGGAATGTTTGAATCTTTGAATTTTGAATGAAATGATGGATGTATATGTAACCGGCGCAGGTATTGTTTCTGCCATCGGGCTTGGCAAGCAGGCGACGCTGGACGCCCTGAAGAACCGGTCGTCGGGACTGGCGCCCATTCGTTACCTGAAGACTTCGCACGCCGCACTTCCTGTCGGCGAGGTGAAATACAGTAACGATGAAATGCGGGAGATGCTGCGTTTCCAACCGGAAGAAGCGACGATCCGCTCCTCTCTGCTCGGCATCCTGGCGGCAGACGAAGCCATCCGGCAGGCACGGCTCGAAAACAGGGACGCTGCCTTGCGGGTTGCGTTTATTTCCGGAATTACGGTCGGCGGCATGGATCAGGTCGAAGAAATGTACGGCGATTTTATCGGGAACGACACGAAAAACGGCTATATCGCGCTGATCGACTGCGGAGCTTGTACGGAACAGATCGCGGATTATTTCGGCGGCTTCCGGATGGTATCCACCATCGTGACCGCCTGCTCGTCTTCGGCCAACGCCGTTATGCTGGGCGCCGACCTGCTGCGGGAGGGGCGCGCGGATATTGTCGTAGCCGGCGGATGCGAATGTCTGTCCCGCTATCATGTCAATGGCTTTAACACGCTGATGATCCTCGACCGGGAAATCTGCCGCCCCTTCGACCGGAACCGGGCAGGCATCAACCTGGGCGAAGGCGCCGGATACATCGTCATGGAATCGGCCGAAACGGCCAACCGGCGGGGCGTACGGCCGATCGGGAAAATCTCCGGTTATTACAACGCCTGCGATGCCTATCACCAAACCGCCTCCTCGCCGGACGGGCTGGGAGCTTACCTGGCGATGCAAGGGGCGATCGACCGTGCCGGACTTCAACCCGGCGACATCGACTATATCAACGCCCACGGCACCGGAACGCCCAATAACGACCTGACCGAAGGGTTGGCCGTTATGCGGCTGTTCGGCGAACAACCGCCGCCACTCGCCTCCGTCAAGACCTATACCGGACATACGACCAGCGCAGCGGGCAGTCTCGAAGCCATCATCTCACTGCTGGCGCTGGAACATGATTTCATGCCGGTGCAATTGAATTTCCGCGACCGGATCGAGGAACATTCTTTTTCTCCGGTGACCGACCCGCACCATGCACATCCCCTTCGCCATATTCTCTCCAACTCCTTCGGATTCGGAGGGAACAACTCGGCGATTGTCTTTAGCAAGATGCGGGAAACTGTATCATCCTCATCATTTAAATCATAATCACATGCCTGTATATATCCAGTCGGCCACCCAGATTTCCGCGCAGCAGCCGCTGTGTGATGCCTGGTTTGAATCGCCCGTTTACCATGACGGCAAACGGATTGCCACCCTTGACCCGCATTTCGCAGACTATCTCTCGCCTCTCCTTTCGCGGCGGATGTGCCCTTTGCTGAAACGAGCCATTGTCACCGCACGGCTGACGCTGAAAAAAGCCGGCGTCGAGATGCCGGACGCCATCATCAGCGGCACCGGCCTGGGGTGTATTGACAATACCGAGCAATTCCTGCATGCCATCCTCGAAAACGGAGAACAATTCCTCCAGCCGACCTATTTCATGCAATCTACGCACAACATCATCAGCGCCCTGATTGCCATCGACCTGAAATGTCACGGATATAACAATACGTATGTGCATCGCGCCGTTTCGTTCGAACATGCGCTGATGGACGCCCTTCTCCAGTTCCGGCAACACCGGATACGGACGGCGCTGGTGGGCGGATATGATGAACTGACGGACGATTATTATATTTTCCTGGGACGTCTGGGACTTTGGGATTTTACGTACCGGGCGGCGACGTCGCCCAAAAGGATTTGTTTTGCCGGAGAAACGGCGGTCAGCATGTTGCTGGGCACGGAGCCGAACGAACAAACCCTGTGCGAAATCAACGGCGTCGAAGTCATGCACCGTCCCTCCGACGAACAGATGCGGCAAACGCTCGATGCGCTGTTGAACGAGGCCGGATGCACGCTTTCCGACGTGGATGCCGTGATGGTCGGCATTAATAACAATGCACGCAACGATACGGTTTACGAAACAACCCTCTCCCGACTCTTTGCAAACCTCCCGGTCATACAATACAAGCACCTGTTCGGACAGTCGTTTACGGCCTCCGCCCTGGGACTGTATGCCGCGGCTACATGCCTCCGCAAACAATGTGTCCCGGCACATCTGCTGGCCGGCAGCGAGGAACCGCTTCGTGCCGTCAAGCGGATTCTGTTATATAACCATTATCACGCCTCACACACATTTACTCTGTTATCCCAATGTTAAAACTCATCATCTACTCTACCGTCCAATGCCTGTTTCTGGTATCGGGACAGATCTTCCTGAAACTCGCCATGACACGCACCGGGAAATTCCGTCTTACCTGGCATTTCATCCGGGAACTGATGGTGAATTGGCCGTTGGCCGCCTCCGGCATATCCATGTTGCTGGCCTCGCTGATCTGGTTTTATATACTGAAGCATTATGAATTTTCGGTAGCCTATCCGATGATCAGTATCAGTTACCTCTTCGGCATGTTGGCGGCCATCTTTGTTTTTCACGAAACGATCCCCCTGATCCGTTGGGTAGGCGTTTTTCTGATCATGAGCGGCGTATATCTGGTAACAAAATAACGCCGAATGATGCCTGAAACGAATTATTGAATCATTGAATTTCTAACTTTTTAAATCATGAAAATAGTAGCTTTTTATTATACGCAGACCGGCCAGGGGCTGGACATTCTCCGGTCGGTATGCCGTCCGTTGGCGGAAGCCGGTCACGAGTTGGTTTATGTAGAGATCGTGCCGGAGACGAACTATCCCTATCCCTGGTCGTCCGACGCCTTTTTCCAGGCCTTTCCCGAATCCCGGCAGGCCATTCCCTGTCCGGTACAAATCCCGGACTTGAGCGACGCGGCAGATGCCGGTTTAGTCATCATCGGTTATCAGACCTGGTTTTTGTCGCCCTCCATACCGGTGACCGGTTTTTTCCGGGACGCCCGCATCCGGTCATTTCTCCGGGATAAACCGGTCGTCACCATCAACGGCTGCCGTAACATGTGGATCATGGCGCAGGCAAAAGTCAGGGAACACATAACTTCTAACGGCGGCCGGCCGACCGGCCACATCGTGCTGCAAGACCGTTATTCAAATTTGGTAAGCGTAATCACCATCATTCGCTGGCTGATGGGCGGGCGCAAAGAGAAAAGCGGGCTTTTCCCCGCCGCCGGCGTCTCTCCCGAAGATACGGCACATGCCGCCGTCTTCGGACAGACGATTGCCGAAGCGCTTGCCGCATCCGATTTTTCCACTTTGCAGGAAACGCTGATGCAAAACGGCGCCGTCTGTTACAAACCGTCCATCGCATTCATCGAAAAAACCGGTCACCGGATTTTCGGCATCTGGTCGTCATGGATTCTTAAAAAAGGGGCTTATGGCGCTCCCGAACGGTCGTTCCGGCTGAAACTTTTCAAATATTATTTGTTTGCCGTCCTGTTTCTGGTATCGCCGGTAGGGTTGTTGTTTTTCTACCTGGCGTATCCTTTCCGCCGCAAAGCCATCCGGAAAGACCGCCGGAAGCAATGTAGCGCAGATTAAGTCGTGTGCTGCGCTTCTTTCTCATTTGTTTGAACTGTGATTTCAATATGATTTGAATGATTTATATGATTATAGTAATCATCATTCTTAATTCTTAATTTTTACTACATGACAAAAAAGTTGCTTTGTTATAAACAATTGAAAACCAACGAAAAAAGGCGATGATTTATTTGGAAAAGACCTTGAAATTTTGCATCTTTATAGCTGACTTTCAAACAATTATAATGGAAACAAAAAATCTCAAGGTCAAGTACAAAAGTACTCAATTAATTTCTATTCTCAGTAAAAATTTTGGGTAGTGTCTTAATTTATCAGAATTTATTATTTCCGTAAGTTCCAGTTTTGTAATAATACTTTTCAATCTAAGTACATGACAAAAACTCAAAGATATTAAAATCGAGTTTGGTAAAAGGATTCAGCAATGCAGCGGCAATAGTTTGTAATCCATATTTAAACAGGCTTTTAGCTCTGTTCCCGTGTTTTTTGATTTTTATCTGTTTTATGTTTTCGTGGACGTAAATTCCAACAACATACGCCCATGCGAAAGCAACCATAACGAGCGAAAAAAGTTTTTCGCTAAGTACATGACAAAAAATCAAAGACATTAAAATCGAGTTTGGTAAAAGGATTCAGCAATGCAGCGGCAATAGTTTGTAATCCATATTTAAACAGGCTTTTAGCTCTGTATCCGTGTTTTTTAATTTTTATCTGTTTAATGTTTTCGTGGGCGTAAATTCCAACGACATACGCC
>JAITPV010000249.1 GCA_031289275.1 Tannerella sp. | reverse complement strand
AACAGATTCAAGTCGACTACCTTGCGGAAGGCGTCGACATCGAGGTCGAAAAACGTCTTGTCCGGCGGGATGGTTGCGCCCGCCATATTGCCGCCGGCCAGGTTGATCAGGACGTCAATCTGCCCGTAATTCTCCAGAATGTCGTCCTTGTTCTTGAGCAGGACGTTTTTGTTGAGCACATCCGTTTCGAGGAAAATCGCCCTTCCGCCGGCTTTCTTGATGTCGCCGGCCAATTGCCGGCCTCCTTCCACATTTCTGTCAAGAATCACCACCCGTGCGCCTTCGCCGGCCAGATATTTAGCCATGCAGCCACCTAAAATCCCGCATCCCCCCGTGAGGATAATCACTTTGTCTTTTATACAGAATAAATTTGCCATATACGTATCTATTTTTTATATATTAATACCACTGTTTATTTGTTCATATCTTTTTCCTGATCGCTGCGCTTTCTTTTTCATAGCCGGGTTTGTCCAGCAGGGCGAACATGTTCTTTTTATAGGCTTCCACACCGGGTTGGTCGAATGGGTTAACCCCCAAAACGTATCCGCTGATGCCGCAGGCTTTCTCAAAGAAATAGAATAATTGTCCGAGATAGTATGCGTTGACTTCAGGCAGTGTGATTTGAATATTAGGTACTTCGCCGTCCACATGCGCCAGTTGCGTACCGAGTTCCGCCATTTTGTTGACTTCGTCGACCCGTTTGCCGGCGAGGAAATTCAGGCCGTCCAAGTCGGCTTCGTCGGCAGGAACAAGCGTTATATGGTCGGGCTTCGCTACCGAAATCACGGTTTCAAAAATGATCCGTTCTCCTTCCTGAATCCATTGTCCCATGGAGTGCAGGTCGGTCGTAAAGTCTACCGCAGCAGGGAAAATGCCTTTGTGCTCCTTGCCTTCACTTTCGCCGTAGAGTTGTTTCCACCATTCGCCGATGTAATGCAGTTTGGGATGGAAGTTAGCCAGGATTTCGATTTTTTTACCGGCTGCATACAGGGCGTTGCGCGTAGCGGCATAGATGGCGGCGATGTTTTCGGCGAAGGGCGTATCTTCGGCAGTCGCCTTTTCCATTGACACGGCTCCGGCTACCAACCGGCGTATGTCCAGGCCTGCGACGGCGATAGGCAACAAGCCTACCGGGGTCAGCGCCGAGAATCGTCCGCCGACGTCGTCCGGGATAACAAATGTTTGATACCCTTCCCGGTCGGCTAATGTGCGGAGGGCGCCGCGCGCCTGGTCGGTCACGGCGACGATGCGGTGTTTGGCTTCTTCTTTTCCTACCGCGTCTTCGAGTTGTTTTTTCAGGATGCGAAAGGCTAAGGCCGGCTCGGTCGTTGTGCCGGATTTGGAAATATTTATGATCCCGAAGGATTTGCCTTTCAATATTTCGCTCAATTCGTACAGGTAATCTTCGCCGATATGATGTCCGGCATAAATCAATACCGGATTTTTGCGTTCGCCCAGCAACCAGTCGAAACTGTTATTTAGCGCTTCGGCAACGGCTTTTGTTCCCAGGTAACTGCCGCCGATGCCGATGACGACAACGACTTCGCATTTGGCGCGTAATACGGCTGCCGTGTCTTCGATCTTTTTCAGACCGGCCTCCGTAATAGATGAGGGCAGATGCAACCAGCCCAGGAAATCACTTCCCGCGCCGCTGCCGTTGTGTAATGCTTCAAGCCCTTTTTTCACTTTCGGTTCAAAGGCATATACCTGTTCTTTGGTGACGGCAATCAACGCCTTGTCAATGTTCAAATGAATCGTATTCATGTACTTTTTATTTATTTAAATGTTTCCGTTAGCCGGCGAAAGGTCGTAACCGGTGATTTCCGTTCGTACAGAATGTCGTAAAGCGCATCCAGAATGGGCATCTCCGCCTGATATTTCTTGTTGATTTCGTATATGCGTTTGGTGCCGTAATATCCTTCGGCGATCATTTCCATTTCGAGTTGGGCGGTTTTGACCGAGTATCCTTTGCCGATCATGGTTCCGAACGTGCGGTTCCGGCTATACCGCGAATAAGCGGTCACAAGCAGGTCGCCCAGGTAGGCCGAATCGGTAATGTCGCGCTCGAAGGTGTGTATGGTGTCCAGGAAACGCTGCATTTCCTTGATGGCGTTCGACAGGAACACGGCCTGGAAATTATCCCCGTACTTCATGCCGTGGCATATCCCGGCCACAATAGCATATATGTTTTTCAATACGGAGGCGTATTCAATGCCTGTCACATCCTGCGAACAGGAGCTTTTCAGGTATGGATTGCTGAATGTTTTGCAAAGGATTCCGGCCTTTTGCAGGTCCTTGCAGGCGATGGTCAGGTATGAAAGCCGCTCCAGGGCTATTTCTTCCGCATGACAAGGCCCGGCGACAATCGCGATATTATCTTCCGTTACTTTATAATATTCCGTGAAATAATCGGTGATCAGCATGTTTTCGTCGGGCACGATCCCTTTTATCGCCGAGATAATAAATTTATCCGTCAGCGGAGTTTTCAGCTTATTCAGATGCTGTTTGATGAAAGGCGAAGGGGTGACGAAAATCAAGGTGTCCGATTCTTTGACGATCTGGTTGATATTGGAATAAAATTCAATGCAATTCGTGTCGAATGTGATGCTTGAAAGATAGACGGGATTATGTTTCATCCGTTTGAAATCTTCGATGCGATCCGGACGGCGCATGTACCAGTTGATCTGTGGCTGCGTTGACAATACAATTTTCGCGATCGCAGTAGCCCAACTGCCACCGCCTATCACTGCTATTTTACCGGGGAAATTCATGTTTTTGTGTATTAATTATGTTGTTTGACTGACGCTTTTCTCCGGGCGCATCTGTGGAAACAGCAATACTTCCTGAATGCTTTCCCGACCTGTCAGGAACATGGTCAGGCGATCCATTCCGATGCCCATGCCGCTGGTAGGGGGCATGCCGTATTCCAGGGCGCGCAGAAAATCCTCGTCGATATACATGGCTTCGTCGTCACCTTTTTCCGACAGGCGGAGCTGTTCCTCGAACCGTTGACGCTGGTCTATCGGATCATTCAGTTCCGAATAGGCATTGGCGACTTCTTTGCCGTTGACCATTAACTCAAACCGTTCCGTCAGTTCGGGATGGACGCGGTGCCGCTTGGTGAGCGGACTCATTTCGACAGGGTAATCTATGATGAACGTGGGCTGGATGCAGGTGTGTTCGCATTTTTCGCCAAACAGGGCGTCGATCAGTTTGCCTTTGCCCATTGTTTCGTCTTGCGCTACGCCGAGCTGACGGCAAACGGCACGCAACGCCGTTTCGTCCATACCGGTAATATCCACGCCCGTATTTTCCTTAATAGCGTCCAGGATACTCACCCGGCGGTAGGGCGGTTTGAAATCAATTTCCGTATCGCCGATTTTTACTTTCGTGCCGCCGAGTACGTCCATGCAAATCCGTTCGAGTAATTGTTCGGTGAAGCGCATCATCCAGCGGTAATCTTTGTAGGCTACATAGATTTCCATGCACGTAAATTCCGGATTATGCGTACGATCCATGCCTTCGTTACGGAAGTTGCGGCTAAACTCGTAGACGCCTTCAAAGCCGCCGACAATAAGCCGTTTCAGGTAGAGTTCGTTGGCGATCCGCAGATAGAGGGGCATGTCCAGTGCATTGTGATGCGTGATAAACGGACGGGCGGTAGCACCTCCGGGGATGGTTTGCAAGACGGGCGTATCGACTTCGATGTATCCGTTTTCGTTGAAAAACGCACGCATGGAATTGAAGATTTTCGTACGTTTGAGGAAGATGTCTTTTACGCCGTTATTGACGATCAGGTCTACGTAACGCTGACGATAGCGCAGTTCGGGGTCGGAAAGACCGTCATAGACAACGCCGTCTTTTTCCTTAACCACCGGCAGGGGGCGCAACGCCTTCGAGAGCAAGGTCAATTCCTGTGCATGTACGGAGATTTCGCCCATTTGCGTGCGAAATACAAATCCTTTGATGCCTACGAAATCGCCGATGTCGAGCAGTTTCTTGAAGACAACATTATAGAGACCGGTATCGTTTTCGTCCGGGCAAATATCGCCGCGGGTGATATATACCTGGATACGCCCTGCGGTATCCTGCAATTCCATAAAGGAGGCTTTTCCCATGATGCGGCGGCTCATGATACGCCCGGCAATCGTTACCTGACGCGGTGGCGCGGCATCGTCTTTGAAAGAAGCCTTGATTTCGTCGGAATATCCGTCAACGACATATTCGGCGGCCGGGTAGGGATCTATCCCCGTTTGGCGCAGTTGTTCCAGACTGTTACGCCGGATGATTTCCTGTTCACTTAGATCCAATACGTTCATTATTTCGTTACTCTTAGTATTATTGCCGCAAAAGTATGAAAAATAATTGAAGTATCACCTTTTTTCGACGCTTGCCGTTTTTTTTTCCGGCGATAGCCCCCGGTTTAAAATAAATCATTGTAACTTTGAATCCGTTATATTGTTATTTATCCACTTTAAAATGAACAGATATGAGAAAATTGATTTTGTTATGGATTCCGCTATGCTTATGGATAGCGTGCAGTCAGGAAAAAGAGTATCGGGTATTGTCTCAAACGGACAGAAACGGATATACTTATGAAGAAGTTACGAATGACCCGTTCAAGGCGCGTATCTATACGCTGGCGAACGGACTGAAGATCTATCTGTCGAAAAATACGGACGAACCCCGTATTCAGACAGTCATTGCCGTAAAAGTCGGCGCCAAGGACGATCCGCGCGATAATACGGGATTGGCGCATTACCTGGAACACATGATGTTCAAAGGCACCGATCATTACGGCACGTCCGACTGGGAGAAAGAAAAACCCCTGCTGGACAGTATTGCCGGCCTGTTTGAGGCGCATAAGGCGGCGCCAACGCCCGAACTCAAAAAGGCCATTTATCAACAGATAGATGCAACGTCGCAGGAGGCGGCCAAATACGCGATCTCGAACGAGTATGATAAAATAATCGGCGCCATCGGCGCTTCGGGCACGAATGCCTTTACAAGCTACGACCTGACGGCGTATGTGAATGAGATTCCCGCCAACGAAATCGAAAAGTTCTTCAAACTCGAATACGACCGCTTTTCCAATCTGCAACTGCGCCTCTTCCATACGGAACTGGAGACCGTGTATGAGGAATTTAACATGTATCAGGACATGGGTAGTTCGCGGATGTGGAACAAGGTCTTTGAAGGTTTGTTTGCCGAGCATCCGTACAAGGTGGACGTGATCGGACTGCCGGAACATCTGAAGAATCCTTCCATGAACAGCGTCCTGGCCTTCCAGAAACAGTTTTATGTTCCCAACAACATGGCCGTGCTGATGAGCGGGGATTTGGATTTCGAGTCGACGATAGAGATTATCGACCGCTATTTCGGACAGATGAAGCCGAACGAAAACCTCCGTCATCCGGAACCTGTCGCCGAAGCGCCGCTGACAGACACGAAGACGTTCGATGTTTCGACGCCCGACCAGGAACGGATTGCCGTGGGCTACCGTTTCGGCGACGCCAAATCGAAAGAAGCCCTGTATCTGGATTTGATAGGTTCCATATTATATAATGGTAAGGCCGGTTTGATTGATCTGGATTTGATGCAGCAACAAAAAGTCCTGCAACTGATCGCCGGGGCGGAAACGCTGAAGGATTACGGCATATTTGTCTTCACCGGCACGCCGCGCGAAGGCCAGACGCTGGAAGAACTGGGCGGCCTGATTCAACAGGAAATTCAAAAACTGAAAGCCGGCGAGTTCGACGAAGGACTTCTGAAAGCCATTGTCAACAACAAAAAACTGTCCGTCATTCAGACGACGGACGGACGTGAGGCCGCGTATCAGTTCCTCGACGCCTTTATCAACGAGATGGAATGGAAGGATTATATCTCCGAAATCGACGAGATGGCGAAAATAACCAAAGCGGACGTCGTGGCGTTTGCCAATACGTTTTTCCGGGATAACTACGTCACGGTATACAAGCGAACCGGCGAAAACAAGGAGAAAACCGTGGTCGACAAACCGCACATCACGCCGATCGTGATCAACCGCGACAGCGAATCCGGGTTCGCACAGGAAATACGCGCTATGAAGTCCGACCCGATCGAACCCGTCTTCCTCGACTATGCGGAAATACTCAAGAAGGAAACCCTCAAGGACGGGATTGATTTCTATTACACGGAAAACGTATCCAACAAGATCTATTCCCTGGATCAGTTTGTGGAAATATCCAATACGACGGACAAGAAACTGGCGCTGGCATTCCGCTACCTGCCTTATCTGGGGACGTCCGAGTATACGCCCGAAGCGTTGAAGATGGAGATGTATAAACTGGCGATGGATTTCGGTACGTATGCCACTTCAGGCCGTTCCTACGTCAGTCTGTCCGGTCTGGACGAGACCCTCGACCGCTCGCTCGCCCTGATGGAGGAGATGATGAGCGATGCCGTCGTCAACCGGGAAGCCTACGACAATCTGGTGAATGACATTATCAAACAACGCGCCAATGCGAAATTGAACAAGTCGCAAATCCTGCGCAGCGGGCTGGTGAACTATATCAAATACGGCCCGAAGTCGGCCTTTACGGATATTTTAACGGAAACGGAACTGAAAGCCATCGACCCGCAGGAACTGATCGACCTCATCAAGCAATTTTCCGCCTGCAAGCACGGCTATTTCTATTACGGGCCTGATCCGGCGCCCCGAATCAGCGGCCTGCTGAAGAAGCTGCAAACACCCGCCGCACTGAAGGAGGTGCCTCCGCGGGTGGAATATCCCGAATTGCCGATGGACAAGCCCGTGGTCTACTTTGCCGACTACGATATGGTACAGGCCGAAATCATCCTGTTGGCCAAGAACCGGACGTTCGATCCCGCCATGATGCCCTACGAATCCATGTTCAACTCCTATTACGGCGCCGGCATGAATTCCATTGTCTTCCAGGAAATCCGCGAAGCACGCGCGCTGGCCTATTCCGCCTTTGCCTACGTTTCACAGCCGCCGCGAGCCGGTCAGTCCAACTATATACAGGCCTACGTAGGCACGCAGGCCGACAAAACAGCCAGCGCCATCAATGCCTTCCGTGACATGCTGTCGACGATGGCGCGGTCGGAAAAAGCCTTTGAACTGAGCAAAGAATCGGTACTGAACAATATGCGTTCGGAACGTATCACCAAGTCGGGTATCTTCTGGAATTACATGTCGCTGAAAGATCGCGGGATTCAGTATGACATTCGCAAACCGGTGTACGAAACCATTCAAACGATGACGCTGGATGATATTCAACGTTATTTTGACGAATACATCCAACCGGCCAACTACTCGATTCTGTTGATCGGGAAAAGGGAGCGGATTGATTTCACTTACCTGAAAAAGATTGCGGAAGTGAAGGAATTGTCTCTGGAAGAGTTGTTCGGATATTGATGCCACCCGCTACCCAATAACAGTAGCCGGAAGATCACGAAGATGACGCAGATTGAATAGATTTACGAAGATATAAGAAACAAAAAACAGCGTCATCTGCGTGCTAAAATATACTTGCTCCAAATACACGAAAGTGCATTTATAGTTCGTGAGGATTTATCAGTTTTAATCCCTGAATGTTTTTGAAATCGTCTATATTGCGCGTTATGAGCATAAGATCATATCAAATGCGGTTGCCGCGATAATCGCATCACCTAATTTCAATTTCTTATACTTTCGTCTCAAATCAATGGTACGTTTGGTTATCTTCTCGTCCAATGGAATCACACAAGCCATTTCAAGAAACTCTTCCAAGGCTGCCATCTTGCGTGGAATATCGCCAAAACCCAATACTTCTATCTCCACAATCACCGAAATGAGAAACTGTTGTTCGAAGATTTCTTCTACAAAATCCGACCCTTTCGACGGTATCCGTTCCGAGGTATAATCAATGATTACATTACTGTCGATTAAATATTCCTGTCCCATTCTTGCCGCGCTGTTTGTAAGTATTGATGATATTTGCACGCTTCATCGGCAGTAAGCAAACTTTTGAAACGGGAAACGTTGCGATGCGCTGATTTTGTTTCCTGTGTAGTTGCCTCGACGGGCGTCTCATCCGATTGTATGAAATCAAATTTCTTAACCAATTCTAAAAAGAAAGGATACTTGTTTGTTTTGATGTTTAACACAACCCGTTTCGCAGGTTGTTGTTTAAATTCTACTGTACTCATATTGTTCGGATATTATTATACTATATGGAGGCAAATATACATAAAAGTTCTCACATATACACAGACCGATAAAAATTTCGGAGTACCCCCCCGTCCACCACATTGTTCCGGGCGGTGCGAGTTGCGCGAGATTTGGAAAAAAACCACAACTTTCTTATCATTGCAGAATAAAACATTTAAATAATTCACAATATGAAGAAAGTATGTGGTTTAGACGTGCACAAAGATAGTATATTTTGTGC
>JAITPV010000208.1 GCA_031289275.1 Tannerella sp. | reverse complement strand
ACAATGGTATAGGTAATCGTATCCCCGAACACAATCGGAGTAGGGGAGGCCGACGTACCGCTTGCCGGCGAGGCGCTCTTGGTACATCCGTAGCCGACGGCGCCTTTACCGGGAAGCACGTTCATGGCGCCCCGATATTCAACCATATAATTGGTTATACTGGCGTCATATTTCAAGTCATTCCACAGTCCGGTGGGAGTTAACTGCATGCAATATTCGGTACCGGAATCATTCGGTTCGGGAGTAGTGTTCCATGCGGTAAAAGATAATGCTGGGTTGACACTGTTAGGCGATAGTACACTACCAGCATAAGATGCATCTTTATTTCTATTGTAAAAAATACTGTTGACCGAATTTCTTCCGTAATCATCAAATTCAGGCCCTGCCGCCCAATACCAATATCCCCCGGCGCTACTAAGGCTTGATATTTTATTCCCTGACCAGGTGATTGTACCACGGGTTCCGGCAACCCATCCCTGAGCGCCGGCGGCTACCGTCTTGATAAATTGCTGTTCTTCGGAGGAGGTTATCGTGGCCAGATAACCCGTCAGTCCCATAAAGGTTTTGTCGAGCGCAGCATTGTACGCAGCTACCCAGTTAATATACTGCCTTGCGATATAAATTCATAGTAATGCTGGGTATCCGACGAATAATAAATGTTCCGTCCCGCATCACTGGCTAAATCACTGATCAGTACCATGACTTCCTGCCCTTTCTTGGCAGGATCGAATTTTACCTGTACCTGTCGTAAAAACGTTTGCAGTTCAGCGGCTGTCTTTGCCGCGCCGGAAACCATCCGCACCTGCGCCGTACTGTTCGCCGGTTGCGTCCATCCGGAAGGTATGCCGGCCAGGGTAATTATATCGTAGGTGGTATTGACAGCCCGTGTAAACATGAAACGTACCACATATCCCGATTCCGTCGGAAGGTCTGCCGTGACGGTCAGACCCGGAAAGGTATAGTAACCTCCTACTTGGAGTTCGGCGCCTCCCATTTCTATATGGAAAGCGGCCTGCGCGAACGACGCGATGCCGAACAAAAATAATCCAAACAAAAACAATTTCTTTTTCATAATTACATTCATAATTTATTTCTGATAATTACATTATATTTTTTAGCCTATACGCCCAATGGAATAAGTCAGGCAGTTCAATAACGCCCGGCAACAAAAAAACCTCCGGGGCAAAGACATGGTCCTTGCTCCGGAGGTTATGCTGCACAAAAATACAATAGAAGAAGCGCACAACTGCGCATATCTGCTATTATATTGAAATAGAAGAGTTTCGCCCCCCACCCATTAACATTAATTCGGATATTTTCACCCTATTGCTAATGAGCGTTTTTGATGCTTTTGATTCGTTCATCATGAACTTACATTTCTATATGGTTTATTAAACACGCAAATATATAAATTAAAGTCTCTCCATTGCTTTTTATTTTTGCATTTTTATGGCATTTGATTTGAAATACGCAAAAATTTAACAATATTTAATCATGCGCTGTTCCAAAGCCTCCGCATATTCCGTCTGTGAAACAGGCAAAACCGTAAATCTTTGTATTTTTTGCGGTAAAGAAGTGACATCATTCATCCTGCTTTTGCCAGGGAATAGCCCCTGCCAGTCGAATATGCTCCATCAAGGTTCGAAAAAGGTGTCGATACGTGTCATCGGAACGATTCGGCAAAGGGCGTTCCTCTGCCGGATCAGTTGCCATATTGAAATATTGAACAGGCTCCCATGGCGTGTTCCGAACGATTTTACAATCCTTATATCGGGCTGCATAATAAGACAATCCGCCATATTGAAGCCCACCTTCGCGCCTCACCCAGAAAACAGTCCTGTCGTCCGTAATTTGTGATTTACCTTCCAGAAGGGGGAGTATACTGATCCCGTCTATTGTATGTGAAATCTTTGCGCCGGCCAATTCACAGAGTGTTGGATAAATATCCGACAACATAACCATATTATTATTTACCGCCGGAAGAATCGTTCCTTTCCAATAAGCGCCGCCTGCAACCTTGATTCCTCCTTCATACATCTCGCCTTTTGCTCCACGAAGCGGGCCGTTATTTGCGCCGACATTCTTTTGTCCGCCATTATCGGAAGTGAAAATAATGAGCGTATTCTCCAATTGGCCATTCAACTCAAGAGCTTGATAGACTCTCCCGATATGATAATCCATGTGTTCGATGAGCGCTACCAGTTTGGCCCGGTTTTCATCAATGCCCTGCTCCCTTTTTTTTATTTTATCCAACCATTCGCCTGGAGGTTGCAGCGGTACATGGGGTGCATTATAAGCCAGGTACAGGAAAAACGGCGTATGCTGCTCCTTCCGTTCGTTCACATAGCGGATTGCCCAATCTGTGAATAGCTCTGTTGCATGGCCTTCAGGATTGATCAGACGGTCGTTCTCACGCATATAATTGTTGTTCTGCCTCAAATGTGTATAGTAATCGTCCATCATATCGCCCAAGAAACCATGAAAATAATCAAATCCGCGTTCGCAGGGGGTATTGGGGGATTTTAACCCCAAATGCCATTTTCCAACAATAGCCGAATGATACCCATTGGATTTCAGAACTTGTGGTAATAACACAGCCTCTTGCGAAAGATAACCCCAATTATCTTCTTTCGTTGTACGAATGACGCCCGGAACACCCACCATATCAGGGAAGCGTCCTGTCAGGAGAGCCGCCCGGCTGGGCGATGAAACAGGACAGTTTGCATGAAAGTTGGTGAAACGTATTCCTTCATTCAGTATCTTATCAATATGCGGCGTCCTTAAATCTTTTGAAAACCCTTGGCAGGACACGTCCCCATAACCCAAATCATCCGCCAGAATAACAATAATATTCGGTTTAGAGGCCGGGGCTGCATGGCTTGCCGGCAAATGAAACAGCAGAAGCCAACTGCCTACCGGAACTATATACTTTTTCATAATTTGTTATTTGTCATGGTGCAAAAGTAGATTGATCCCAAATCCTGCCCAATACCCTGTTGGTGGTATTTTTTAGTATATGCCTTAGCATCCGCAAACAAAAAACTTGTCCGTTTAAATCTTTGCGTTCCTTGCGGTAAAAATTGTCTTCCCATGCAAGCGCCGGATAGTAATAGTATGAATGAATCAAAAAAGTATTATCTTTGCGAATAAAAACGAACAGGTCATGATGCGGAATTTATCCATTGGAATCAATGAATCAATAAACATCTTTGCAAAAAACGATTAAATGATGAGATTGAAATTTACCTTATGTTTGCTCTTTTCGCTGTTTTGCCTCGATGGTAAAATGTACGCGGGGAATGAAGTTTACGACAAGTTATTTGCCGAACTGAAAAAATACGCTATCGTGCGTGAAACGTACAGCAATGCGGATTTG
>JAITPV010000242.1 GCA_031289275.1 Tannerella sp. | reverse complement strand
GAACTCGCTCCTTTTAGTTTTTGTACTAATCCGCTGACGGCTAAACTTGGTGAGCAGGATACCATTAGATGGAGATGGTCTTTGGATATATGACCCTTGAGTATCGTCACTTTGTTTTGTTGACATATTTGACGGATCAATTCTCTTAGACGTGCTGCTACCGGACCTTCCATTATAGGCTTTCTATATTTAGTTATCTAAACTATGTGATATTTTATATCATAACGGGTGGGGAAACCATTTTTGTATGTTTGCATCGTTTTTTTTTATGCAAATGTAATAATTTTTCTCCGCCTAAAGGCGGGGGGATTTCACCCATCCCAGAATTATAAATTAAAACGGTAACAGAATGAGTATTTGACGATGAAAAGAACCGAATGACCGGATAAAGAAATTTGAATTATAAATTAAGAAATGAATGTCGCCACTCCTAAATTTCCTCCAAAGCGTAATACTGGTAATCGCGCGTAAGGATTTGAAGCAATGCTTCGTCGTCCATCGGCGGATTGATTCGCAGGAATTGACGCACTTTGAACGCCAGTTCGCGGATGCGTTGAGAGCGTTCCGGATCATACCGGAATAAAGTCTGGTTGATCAGGTTGATTTGCTCCAGCGACAAGTTTTCGGCTTGCGGAAAGACCGGCCGGTAGTTGACGCTCAAATGGCGAAATTCATCCAGCGTGACGTTGATCCGGTGATAGTTTTTCTCCTTGATGACCAGCGTGCCGGCCGCAAGGTCGCCTATCCGCTGGTTGTTTTTTGTCAGCAGGATGGAAAGGACGCCGATACATTGGGAGAGGGAGATGTCGACCGCCAGGAGCAGCCACCGTAACAGGTAGGCGTTGAACGACGGCGCCGTGCCGTCTTTCATTACTACGCGGAGGCCGAGCAGTTTTTTCCCCGGCGACCGCCCGTGATTGAAAAGTTCCCACAACAGGGAATAAAGCAAGGCCGGAGCCGCCAAAACGAGAACGAGTATCCACATCGAATCGGAAGAAATACGGTGTGCATACGGAATGTATTCCATATAGACGCCGATGAACGCATAAACGGAAAAATAATACAGCGACATCAGAATTATGTCAATGAAACGTGCCAGGATACGTTCGCCAACACTGGCCGGCGTTTGGTCAATCTGCACATATTGACCGGTAATAATGGTAGATTCCGCCATTTGCTCCTGTTTTTTTGTTTTTTCGAGGACAAATGTAGGAATAAATGTGTATTTTTGCAAAACATTTAGTCGCGTTTTGTGATCAAAAGCAGGTAATCAAATTTGGCAGAAGATGAAGGAAGTATCGTTTATTCGTCAGAATATGGAGAAATGGAAAGCGTTGGAATCGGTGGTGGATACGGCTGGGACACAGCATCCGAGCCGTCTGGCGGACGCCTATACGGAAATCACGACCGATCTTTCCTTTTCGCGCAGTCATTATCCGCGCTCCCGTATTACGATCTATCTGAACAACCTGGCTTCGGCGCTTCATCATTTGCTGTATAAGAACAAAAAAGAATCCGGGTCGCGGATCGGCCGGTTTTGGACGACCGAGATTCCGGCGGTCATGTACGCTTCCCGGCACGAACTACTGTATTCGTTCCTGCTCTTTCTGGTCAGCGCTGCCATTGGCTGTTTGTCTACCCTGAACGACGACCTGTTTGCCCGCCTGATCCTGGGAAACGGGTACGTAGATATGACTTTACAAAATATAGCAGACGGTAATCCGATGGGCGTTTATGACAGCATGTCGCCTCTGCCGATGTTTTTCATGATCACTCTGAATAATATCCGGGTGGCTTTTGTGATCTTTATTTTCGGGCTGCTGACCGGTTTCGGCACAGGCACGGTCTTGTTCTATAATGGCGTGATGATCGGCGTATTCCAGACATTTTGCATCCAACAGTCTGTGGGGATGGAGTCGTTGTTGGCGCTCTGGTTGCATGGGACGCTGGAGATTTCGGCCGTCATCGTTGCCGGAGCAGCCGGTTTTGCCATTGGCAACGGATGGCTTTTCCCGGGCACGTATCCGCGTGGTTACGCCTTCCGCCAGGGAGCCAAACGGGGGTTGAAAATCGTGGTCGGAACG
This sequence comes from Tannerella sp., assembly GCA_031289275.1. Taxonomy (GTDB): domain Bacteria; phylum Bacteroidota; class Bacteroidia; order Bacteroidales; family Tannerellaceae; genus Tannerella. Next base: position 10,613 of record JAITPV010000242.1, on the reverse strand, counting down.
ACGCCCATCTTTATCATCGCCGGTTTTATCGAAAGTTTCCTGACACGTCATACGGAGACGCCGGATGTGATTCGCGGCGCTCTCATCCTCTTTTCGCTGGCATTTGTGTTATATTATTATATTTATTTACCTAAACGATTCAATCATGGAATATCCCAGACCTAAAATCCCTTTTTACAAAGTACGGACGTTTGGCGAGAAACTGAACATCTCCTTTGAATTTCTTCGTGAGACATGGAAGCCTCTGCTGAAGATGTCATTCTATCTGATCCTGCCCCTCTGCCTGATCCAGGCGTTCGCAATGGAGGCCTATATCCGGATGGCCTTTGCCATAAGCGGAAACCCGGACCACATGACAACCGGACTCGTGTCCTTCCTGGGAAATTATGGCCTGCTGATGCTGTGCTTTCTGGTTGGAAGTTGCGTTCTTTCAGCGCTGGTATATAGCCTGATGCAGACTTATGAGCGCCGGGAAAGACGCTTGTTGGACATTACGCTTGCCGACGTTAAGGCGCTGTTCATGAAAAATGTCGGCAAGATGTTTAAAGTAACGCTGTTCATAATAGGAGTGGTGTTGCTGCTGTTTGTCATAATCGCTTTGTTGGCATGGGTTTCGCTCTGGACATTAGTAGTCACCATACCGGTTTTGCTGATCGGATTGATCTTGGTTGCCATTCCATTAGCCCTCTTCACGCCGTTGTACCTTTTTGAAGACATGCCTTTTGCGGTAGCGCTGAATAAAGCCTTGCGGTATGGTTTTTCCGCGTGGGGAGAGATGTTTCTGGTTGTGTTGGTCTTCGGCATGTTGGGCGGAATTATCAGCGGCGTGACGACCATGCCCTGGTATGTCGTAACCGTCATCGGACAAGTGTTTGCGCAGGTTGAACCCGATTCGGGAATCAATTCCGCCCTGTGGTACCGGGTGGCCACTTATCTATTGGGCATTATCCAGTCCTATGGAACATATATCAGTTCCATTATCAGCTCGGTAGGGATCGCATTCCAGTATTTCCATCTGCGGGAGACGAAAGAAGGCGTCTCGGTAAAGGCAGACATTGCAAACTTTGACCGGTTATAACAGTGATGATGCTTCCGGCGGATACCCTCCTCTATGATACGGCAAAAATAGCCGAATATCAGGCCGATAAACGGTTTGACTATAACAGTCAATTGAGAGATCCGGAGGTAGACCTGATTGAGATGCTCACGCGATGGTTGTCACGGTATTTGGATCGTTTTTTCGGCGCTGAAATGACCGGAAGCATCACTGCCTGGTTTTTGGTCGCTTTTTTTGCCCTCGCCGTAGGATTGGCGGTTTATTTTGTTTACAAAAAACGTCCGGAGCTTTTTACACGGGAGAAAAAGAATCCCTTGCCTTACGGCATAGAGGAAGAAAACATTTATGGCATTGATTTTGAAAAAGAACTGGCTGCCGCTTTGGCCGCCGGCGATTTCCGCATGGCTATTCGCGTGCTTTATTTGCAGACCTTGCGATTCATTGCCGACAAACAATGGATTGACTGGCAAATCTATAAAACCCCGACGGAATATACGTATGAACTGAAACCGGTGGCATTGAAAGCCTCGTTTCGTGATTTTACCAACCGGTTTTTACAGGTACGTTACGGCAACTTCAAGGCTACGCGCGAATGGTTTGATACCATGCGCCGTTTGCAGGATGAACTCAGGAAAGGAGGTAAGGATGAAGATGACGGGGAATAAACTCTATTTTCTGTGCGTGTGCGTATTTCTGCTGCTCGTGTTTTTATATCAATATCACACGCCGAAAAAATTCCTGTGGAAACCGACATTCGGCAAATACGACAAACAACCGTTCGGCAGTTATGTGTTCGATGATGTGCTGTCTTCTTCCATCGACGGTTATCAAGTGGTGAATAAAACTTTTTACGGGTTATACGCAGATCATCTAATGGAATATGAGCCGGAACAGGAGGACGCAGACGATGATGCGGATGCGGATGAAACTGCACCCGAAGCCCGGTTTGAAGTCCGGCCGTTACCTTTGGATCGGCGGCAAGCCATCCTGGTGACGGAGATGCACATCCCGATGGAAGAAGTGGATCTGTCGGCTATGCGGAATTTGTTGAAGCAGGGAAATAAAATCATGTTGTGCCTTGACCGTTTTCCGGAGATACTGTGCGACTCGCTTTATTTCACGCAAAAATCCGGTTCTTACTTCTATTCATCCATCGAACAGTATGCGCGAAACGAATACCGGCGCGACAGCCTGTTCTTCGGCACGGATTCGCTGCATCCGGAACAGGTGTATGCCGTCTTTCCGCATGTACATCCGGCCTGTCTGGAAGAAGGCACCGTTCACTTAAAGTGGGACGGGAAGTTGGATTCTGTCGTGCATCCCCGGCTACGTTGTGATTCCTCCGCCGTATTGGTGCGCAACAAACTGGGGCAAGCCGAAGCCATGCGCCTTTCTATGGATGAAGGTGAATTGTTTCTGGTGGCGACTCCGTTAATGTTCACCAACTATGGCCTGTTGGACAGTTGCAATGCCTCATATGCTTTCAGGCTGCTTTCGTACATGGAAGGATTGCCGCTGATACGGATCGAAGCCTATGGCAGCGCCCATGCCGAATCTACCTCCCCGCTGCGCTATTTGCTGAGCCGGCCGCCGTTACAGTGGGCGTTATACATGGCGCTGTGTACGCTGTTGCTGTGTATGATTTTCTCGGCCAGGCGGCGTCAATGGGTTATTCCCGTTGTTCATCCGCCGGTCAATGCAACGCTCCGGTTTACGCAACTGATCGGGAATTTATATTATCAGAAAAAAGATTACAAAGACCTTTTAAGCAAAAAATATCTCTATTTCCGCACCGAAATAAAACGGTTGAACGGTTTGGATCTGCAATCCGGCGCACCGGACAAGGAACTCAACCGCCGGTTAGCGGAAAAAATGGGGCAAACACCCCGTGAATTATGGCCGGCGTTCAGAGAACTGAAATACCTCCTGCGCGAAGATTCACCGGTAGACGAAGCCGCCATGATACGCTGCATCGACCGGATGAATGAATGGATGCACTATTTCACATGATAAACAATAATAATAATAATGATACGATGGAAGAAAGAACAGAAACATTGAATCTGAGTGATTTTTCGGAAAAGATCAACCGGATACGGACGGCGATGTCCTCCGTTATTGTCGGTCAGGAACGTACGGTGGATTTGCTGCTCACCGTCATACTGGCCAAAGGGCATGTATTGATAGAAGGCGTGCCGGGCGTTGCGAAAACATTGATGGCACGATTGATGTCGAAATTGATCGAAGCCCGGTTTTCACGCATCCAGTTCACGCCCGACCTGATGCCTTCGGATGTGTTGGGCACCTCCGTGTTTAACCTGAAAACAAGTGAATTTGGTTTTCATAAAGGCCCGGTTTTTGCCGATATGGTATTGGTGGATGAGATCAACCGTGCGCCGGCCAAAACGCAGGCCGCGCTCTTTGAGGTCATGGAAGAACGTCAGGCGACTGTCGACGGGATCACCTATCCGATGAGTCCGCTCTACACGATTTTGGCTACTCAGAATCCGATCGAACAGGAGGGCACCTATAAATTGCCCGAAGCGCAATTAGACCGTTTCCTGATGAAAATCACCATGCAATATCCGACGCTGGAAGAAGAAATCAAAATCCTGGAGCGGCATCACACCCATACACGACTGACTTCGCTGGATGAAATCGTGCCCATCCTCACCCATGCCGAATTGTTGCAATTATGCGATTACGTGCATAAAGTGTATATAGACCCGACCCTGTTGCAATATATCGCGCAGATTATTCATCAGACGCGCACCAGCAAGGCGGTATATCTGGGCGCTTCGCCCCGCGCTTCCGTGGCGTTGATGCAGTCGGCCAAATCGTTTGCCTTGTTGCAGGGACGCGACTTTATCACGCCCGAAGACGTGAAGTTCATCGCACCCTCCATCCTTCAGCATCGCCTGATTCTCACGGCCGAGGCGGAAATGGAAGGCCATACGCCGATCAAAGTCGTGCAACGGCTGATTGAGAAAGTAGAAGTTCCGAAATAACCGGCATGTTGAATCTATGATCTTTTGAACCGATGTATCTGAGCCGGCGATTTTATCTCTTTTGTATAATAACCATCGTATGTTTATTGCTTGGTTATGCGTTCCCCGCATTTTTTACGGCAGGCAAATTGCTTGTAGCCGTGCTGGCGCTCTTGTTTGCCGTGGATTACCGGCAGCTGTGGATGAAGAAGGAAGGCGCGGATGCCATGCGTACCTGTGCGATGCGCTTTTCCAACGGAGATGAGAATCCGGTGCATATTGCCGTAGAAAACAGATTCCCCTATCCGGTGCATATAGATGTGATCGATGAAATTCCGGATATTTTTCAACGGCGGGACATCCTGTTTCATGTCGATCTGGCCTCCGGTGCGCGTAAGGAGATTGTCTATCATTTGTATCCGGTCGAACGCGGAGCATACCGGTTCGGGCGCATCCGGCTGTTTGTCACGACAGGCCTCGGGCTGGTGGTTCGCCGTTTCACATGCGGGCAGCCGGTGGAAATCAAAGTCTACCCTTCGTACCTGATGTTGCACCGGTATGAACTGATGGCCCTCAGCAATAACCTGACCGAGCTGGGCATCAAGAGGATTCGCCGTATCGGGCATCATACGGAATTTGAGCATATCAAGGAATACGTCAAAGGCGATGATTACCGCACCATCAACTGGAAAGCCAGTGCGCGGCGTCACCTGTTGATGGTAAATACCTATCAGGATGAACGCTCGCAACAGATATATAACATCATAGATAAAGGCCGGATGATGCAATCCGCTTTCAATGGCATGACCCTGCTCGACTATTCCATCAATGCGGCGTTAGTGCTCTCCTTCGTCGCGATTCATAAGGAAGACAAAGCCGGACTGATCACTTTCGCATCGGATTTTGAAACATTTATCCCCGCCTCCAAACAACCGGGGCAAATGCAGACGATCCTTGAAAGCCTGTATCGCCAACATGCGACTTTCGGCGAGAGCGATTACTCTTCCCTGTATGTACATTTGAATAAACACATCAACAAACGGAGCCTGTTGCTTATCTACACCAATTTTGACAGTATCATCGGCATGGAAAGGCAGTTGACGTATATGCAGCAGTTAGCCCGCCGGCATGTAGTGCTGGCCATATTCTTCGAAAATGCCGAATTGAAATCATTAGCCGCTAACCGGCCACGTACAAAGGAGGATTATTTTCAGCAGGTCATTGCCGAAAAATTCATCTATGAAAAACAGTATGTGACCACCATTCTGCGCCGGTATGGAATCTATTCGTTACTGACCACGCCCGATAAACTCTCTATCGGCGTACTCAACAAGTATCTCGAGATGAAAGCAAAACATATCCTGTGATCTGCTCCGGAGAATGTACAAAACCATTTCTATATATATGTCCTGCCCCGGACAAGCCGGAATCAAAAGTTAATAGTTAATGGCTTATCTGTGATTAAAAAGTAAGCAAAAGTTTGATACATCCATCCTTGCATGAAAGATTGAATCTGCATTTAAACACCATTGAACAAAATATACCTTAAATATGGTATTGCGGCAATGCCTCAATTTCCCCTACCTTTGCAGAAAAAAGATTGAATAGAATCATGGCAAAAGCAGTATATTTTTTGTTATTAACAGTCATTTTCTTTCCGTTTTCCGGTTTTGCACAGGGAAACGATGTGAAAATAAACGGAAGGGTTCTTGATGAACAAACACAGGAACCCGTTATTGGAGCCACAGTTTCACTCGTTGGTTCAAAAGGAGGGGCCGTTAGCGACGTAGATGGAAACTTTTCTCTTCGCGTTCAATCGCTACCGGTTACCATTTCCATTAATTATTTAGGTTACCAAAAGGAGGACGTCGATATTTACGAATCTACCGGGTCGATTACCGTCCTACTCCGCGAAAACACAAACTTCTTGAATGAAGTAGTGGTGGTGGGTTACGGAACGCAGAAGCGCAAGGAACTCACCGGGGCGATCGCCTCCGTTTCGTCTATTGCTATCGCTCAAAAGACGCTTTCTTTTGACCAATTACTTGGCGGCGCCGTGGCAGGATTGAGCGTAACCCAAAGTTCGGGCGCACCCGGCGCAGCCTCTACCGTCCGTATTCGCGGAAGCAATTCCATTGCAGGAGGTAACGATCCGTTGTATGTCGTGGACGGATATATTTTGTACAACGACAACACTTCGACGCGTACAGGCGTTGGAGGCACAACGAGCGGTGTAGGCGGAGGAGGTGCCTCGACAGGTACGGTGGACGGAGGACTGAATCCCCTTGCCAGCATCAACCCTGCCGATATTGAAAGTATCGACGTGTTGAAAGACGTTTCCGCAACAGCCATTTACGGTTCGCGAGGCGCCAATGGCGTGATCATCATCACGACTAAAAAAGGCAGCCGGGGACGTAACGTAATCAATTACCAGGGAACATTCGGTTCGCAACGAGTAAGTAAAAAAATCGAACTGCTCAATGCCGACGAATGGGCCTCTTTGTTTCAGGAAACAGACAGCGAAGGCAGAAGTCCTTATGACTACGATTATGCGAATCGGCTGCTGCCAAGAGGTCAAAGCGAAGACTGGCAAAGCGCGGCGTTTCAGACAGCTTACAGCCGGAATCATCAGGTTTCGATAAGCGGCGGCGGCAATGATTATCGGTTTTTGCTTTCGGGGAATTACAACGACGAAACGGGAATCGTCATTAATACCGGCCTGACCCGTTATACCGGAAGATTAAATATAGATAAAGACCTGTATAAAAACCTGAACGTAGGCGTGAATCTTTCGGTAGGAAGAACGCTTTTGCACGGATTGACCAATCAGGGCGGCTCAAACTCATACAATTATTCGACCCGTGTGTCGCCGCTTGTTCCGATTTACGATAAAAATTCGGACGATGGATACAATTATGCCAATCCTTTTGAAACAACAGATTACCGCATCGGCGATAAAACGCCCAATCCCATATCGGATTTGGATAAATCGATCGTGGAAACCCGCAATTTATCCGTTATCGGAAATGCTTATGCACAATATACCATCATTCCCCAATTAGTGGCGAAAATTAATGCAGGGGTGAATCTCAATCATGCCACTCAGAACTTCTATGCGCCGGCCACTTCCGCACGGGGCTTGTTGGTAAGCGGATATGCCGGTATCGGAAACAAGGATTACAATACCGCTCTGCTGGAATTTACGCTCAATTACAAAACAATAATTAACGATATTCATTCGCTGGAAGCACTCGGCGGTTATACAACCGAACATTCCGAAATTGAATACGCAACAGCAGGCGCCAGCGGATTCAACAACGAAGCGCTGACTTACCACAGTTTGCAGAGCGCCAGCACGCGCGACACGCCAACGTCCGGAGGAGCTATCGCCAATCTGAACTCTTTCCTTGGCAGGGTAAACTATTCACTGCTGGAACGATACAACCTGACAGCTTCTTTCCGTAGCGACGGTTCATCGCGATTTGCCCAGGGACATCGTTGGGGATACTTTCCGTCCATCGGCGCTTCGTGGAATATTGACAGGGAAGCATTCCTTGAGGAAATAAAGGGAACAGCCTCTTTATCAAGTCTGAAACTGCGGGCTAGCGCCGGACAGGTGGGGAATCAGGAAATAGGCGATTATCTGTATTCGCGACTTTATACCCCGCGTAATTATTCGTTCAGCGACAAGATTGTTGTAGGTTATACGGCGACAAATTACGGCAACGACGATTTGCGTTGGGAAACGACTACCCAATACAATGCCGGACTTGATTTCGGATTTCTGAAAGAACGTTTGAACTTTGTTTTTGACGCTTACTACAAAAAAACGACCGATTTGCTCGTTAATCTTCCCGTTGAACGCACCTCCGGGTTGCGCACAAAAATGACTAATATCGGGAACATCAGCAACAAAGGTGTTGAATTTAGCGTGAATGCCACCGTCATTGATACGCGGAAATTACAATGGACCGTGTTGGCTAACATCTCAAAAAACATAAACCGGATTGAAAAATTGGGTACCTCGGATATTATTTCGGGCGCAAACCTCGTGCAAGTAGGCGTTCCGCTGGGTACTTTCTACGGTTATGTTTTCGATGGTGTAGTGCAACCGGGTGAAGAAGACTCCGCACCTGTACCTACCTGGCTGACGGGTGACAAAAAAGTGCATGCGGGCGACGCCAAGTTTGTCGACAAGGGCGGCGACACGAAGACAATCGACACCTCCGACCGCGTGATACTGGGCGATGTCGAGCCTGATTTTACCTACGGTTTCGCGAGCAGGTTGAGCTACCGGAATTTTGATTTTTCGGTTTCATTTCAGGGCAGTTACGGAAATGAATTGTACAATGCTTTTCGAAACACACTGGAAACGCCTTCCCGCAGTTACAACGGCGCAAAAGCGCTCGCTAACCGCTGGACGCCGGCAAATACGAATACCGATGTGCCCCGCGCCATTCCCATTCCCTATTCGACGCTCGACAGCCGTTATATTGAAGATGCTTCCTATCTGAGGCTTAAAGACATCACTTTGGGATATACGCTTCGACTGACACAGCGAAAGAATGCGCCTTCGATAAGGATATTCGCTTCGGCGCAGAATCTTTTTGTACTGACAAAATACACGGGCTACGATCCTGAAGGATCGCGTAACGGACTGACAGACCTCACTATCGGCGTGGACGATGGCGTTTATCCCCGTGCAAAAAGTTTTCTTACAGGATTAAGCCTCTCTTTTTAATTTGATTACAAACAATGAAATACGTACAAGTAATGAAAAAGATAATATCATTTGTAGTTTTAGCCGTTCTGTTTGCTTCGTGCAACGAATTGGATCTTGAGCCGGTGAACGGCGTGGATGTAGAAAAATTTTTCGCTTCGGATGAAGACGCTATTCTGGCCGTAAACGGCGTCTATGCCGCATTGGTGGAATCGGAAAGCGTAGTTTTGGCATGGTGTGTGGACTTAGGCTCCGATGTTTCCCAAAACGGAACATCCATGCCCGAAGGCTCCGGAGCCGAATTGTCGGCGCTCAATTTTAATACGGGGAATCAGCATACGTATTGGGCTTGGGGAGACAACTATTACGGCATCGGAAATGCTACCACGTTGATAGACAAACTGAACGAGCCGCAAACAACCGTTTCGGATAAAATCCGCAGACGTGTGCGCGGGGAAGCGGAGTTTTTACGCGCGTTCTACTATTTCTCGATCGTGCAGATGTTCGGAGATATTCCGCTGATCGAAAAAGCGGAGTTCAATGCGGGCATTGACACGCAACGCGAAGACCTTCACAAAGTGTATCAGTTTATTGTGAATGATTTGGAAAATGCGGTAAATGACCTCTCGGAATATCCGACCACAACATCCTACGGCCCTAACGACAAGGGGCGCGTATCCCAGCAAAGCGCCTACGGGCTTCTGGCCAAAGTATATCTTGTCTGGGCGCAGACCGACGGTGCGGCCGACGTCAACAGCAAATACGATAAAGCCATCGAAAATGCGAACCATGTGACGGGATTTGCATTGGAAGAAGTTTTTCACCATAATTGGGAAAAGGACAACCGTTATGGAAAGGAAATGCTGTTTTCGGCCAATTACGTCATTTCGCAGGAAAGTTTTGGAGATGGTGGAAACCACCTGACACACTGTGCTTTTTCGACAGGTTTCAATAATGATGAAACGCCTCACGTAGTCGTCAGCGACCGGACTTTCTTCGATCGTTTTGACAACCTCGACCAGCGGAAACATGCGACTTTCCTTACGCACGCCGTGAATCCCGATAATGGCGACACAACGGTTTATACGTTGCCCCGCTATGCCAAATACGTCGATCTGACCGCCCCGGCAACAAGTTCCAAAAACCGCGAACTCAGCACCTCCATTTTGCGTTACGCCGAAGTGCTTCTGGTAAAAGCAGAGGCTATCAACGAACGCAACCAGGCGCCCAATGCGGAAGCATACGAAGCGATAAACAAAGTGCGTCGCCGCGCTTTCAAGGCAGGCGAATTTGCGGACGGAACGGCTACGGTAACCGCCGGTGATATAGAACTGAAAAATCTGGATTACCGCGGATTTCAGCAGGCCTTGCGTCGCGAACGGTTGTTCGAACTGACTTACGAACAGGTACGCTGGTACGACCTGAAACGATGGAGAGTGTTGATAAAAACAGTGAAACGTGTTTCCGCGTCGAACAAAAAAGAGAATGTTTCGGCAGTTAATTATCTTTTCCCCATTCCTCAATCGCAACGCGACCTGAATCCCACCGGGCTATGGCAAAATTGGGGCTATTCGGGTTCTAACGCGCCGGCGCCGGTTTATGCCGATCCGAACTACGAAGGCGGTCCCGAAAACAACGATGGATGGACGGACGAGGAAGTCCGTTACCTGTATGAACATGTTTCAACCCCGTACATACCGCGGTAAGATGAAAAAAGTTCATTATACCCGGGTTTACTACATGACAAAAAAAGTTGCTTTGTTATAAACAATTGAAAACCAACGAAAAAAGGTGATGATTTATTTGGAAAAGACCTTGGAATTTTGTATCTTTATAGCTGAATCTCAAA
>JAITPV010000138.1 GCA_031289275.1 Tannerella sp. | reverse complement strand
GCGGTTTCAATATCGAAGACACGCATTTGACGGATATTAAACGTATCGAAAAACTCTTTTCGCCCGTTATGGTTGCTTTCGCATGGGCGTATGTTGTTGGAATTTACGTCCACGAAAACAGTAAACAGATAAAAATTAAAAAGCATGGAAACCGGGCTAAGAGCCTCTTTAAGTATGGATTACAAACCATTGCCGCTGCATTGCCGAATCCTTTTGCCAAACTCGATTTTAATGTCTTTGAGTTTTTATCATGTACTTAGCTTGAACAGTCAAAGAAACCTTGACGGGGTGCGTCTCTTTACCATGCACTTACGCACACAATTTCATAGCGCCGAAAAAAAAATCACGCTTCATTTAAGTAAATCCACGTCTTCACTTGTATTAATACACAGATAGTAGAAAAAAATGCAAGCAGTACCCGAACATATTATTATCAAGACGCTGCAACAAACGGCCAGTCCGGAAGAAGAGCGAGAACTGAACTATTGGCTTCAGGAAGACAGACAAAACGTGGAAACCTATTGCCGGTTACAGGAAATATGGAATGCCCGAAACGTCCTGACGGATGAAGCCATTAGCCAAAAATGGAATCAGTTGTATAACCGGATGAATATTAAAACCCGGCATACCGTCCCGATTTGGATGCGATATGCGGCGGCCGTTTGCCTGAGTATACTGGTTACGTTTACGGCTACGTGGCTGGGAATGCAAAAAGAGGCAGGTGACAGGATAGAAGTGATTCAAAACAGGATTTTCAATCAAAACGGCATACAAAAGATTGTGTTGCCGGACAACTCTGTTGCCTGGCTGAACGAAAACACACGGATTTCATATCCGGAGACGTTCGGCGGAGATAAACGACAGGTTTCAATCGAAGGAAAAGTCTTTTTTGAAGTACGGAAAAATACGGCGCAGCCCTTTATTGTTCAAACAGGAAACATGGAGATACAGGTTACCGGAACAAGTTTCTTTGTACAGGACGACGTCAAAACTGCTACGGCTTCGGTAACCCTCGTATCGGGAGGCGTCACTGTACAGATGAAGGATGAGACCGGACAAATGCTGAGCGTCGCCCGACTTCAACCGGGTCAACAAGCCAGTGTTGACAAACAGAGCCGGCAATTTTCCGTTGCGAATGTCGACACGTCCTATTATCTGGCATGGAAAGACGGGACGTACCGGTTTACGGACGAGCCTCTGGAAAAAATTGCGGAACAATTAGCCCTGCATTACGGAATGAAGATAAACATCGTACCGGGATTGAAACAGAAGCGGTTTACAGGACGAATCACCCCGGAACATAAACTAAAGGATGTGATGGAAATCATCAGCAAAAGCCATCCCGTAAAATACCGAATAGAGAATGAAACTATTTATATCAGAGAAAAATAAAATGGAATGTATCACTCATAAAAACAGAATGCCTATGGAAAAGTAAACCGGGAAAACAGGCTTCCGACAGGAAGCAAAATGAGCCGGAAGATATTAGGCCATCTCCCGACTCTGCGTATTTTTTAATTAATCAATGATGCCGGAATCCGTATAATAAAGGATAGGATAACGGCATTAAAACAAAATCAAAAAACAGACAAAAGTATGAAATTCTATCGATCAAGGAACACAGTTCCATTAAAAACTTTGTTAATAATGAAAATTATTATTTTTACATTATTAGTGGGGATTTTACCGGCGTATGCCGGCAGTTATGCTCAAGAAACAAAGCTTACCATCAAAGAAAACAACATTGCTTTGGATAAGCTATTGAAAATCATTGAGGCAAAAACAGATTTTTTCTTCTTTTACAGTAACGACAAGATCAATAAAAATGAAACCGTTAATGTAAATGTGAAGGACAAGACGATTTTTGCAGTTTTGGATCAGGCATTGTCCGGAACCGATATTACATATCAGGTGGTCGACAAAGCTATTATTCTACTTAAGGGAACAAGCCCCGTTTTCATTCAACAACAAAACAAAACAATCTCAGGTACAGTGACGGATACCCGTGGCGAACCGCTTGCAGGCGCAACGGTCGTCGAGAAAGGTACGACGAACGGAACCGTTGCCGACGCGGACGGGAAATTCTCATTGACCGTTTCGGAGAATGCAACGCTGCAAGTGGCCTTTGTCGGCTGTATTGCACAGGAAATCGCAGTGGGAAATCAAGCAAATCTGAAAATTGTACTTAGGGAAGACACTCAGGCATTGGAAGAAATCGTTGTTGTCGGGTATGGTACAAGGGTCAAAGGCGCTTTGACCGGTTCCATTGCCAAAACCGACAGCAAAATCTTTGAAACGCGACCCGTAGTGGATGCGGTAAACGCCTTGCAGGGAGCGATGCCCGGCGTGACTGTGATTCGGGGAAGTACACGACCCGGTTATGATCAGGTAGAAGTACAGGTGCGCGGTTATTCGTCCATGAGCGGTTCCCGCCCGCTTGTATTGATTGACGGGATTTCCGGCAACCTGAACCTGATTAACCCGAATGATATTGAGAATGTAACGGTGCTGAAAGACGCTTCGGCGTCTATCTATGGCGCACGGGCTTCCGACGGTGTTATTTTGGTAACTACGAAAAAAGGAAAGTCCGGGAAACCAAAGTTCTCCTATTCGGGTAATTTTGGCGTCAAAGTGCCACAGTCCATAAAACGAATAACGACTACGCCTCAATTAGTTGATATCTACAATGAAGGCCGGGCAAACATGGGTTTGCCGTTGATTCCGCAAGACGTAGTTGACAAAGTCCATATGGCCAATCCGCCAACGGAACCCGACCCGACAGGATGGTGGTACGGAAATGAATGGATGCCCGGTTTTTACGGATCCACCGACCCGTTCGATGTAATGTTTGGTAACGGGAAACAGCAAAACCATTCCGTCACGGTTTCCGGTGGAGGCGAAAATAATACGTATCTTATTTCGGGAGGTTTCAATCGGGATGAAGGGTTTTATAAACTTTGCGAACAGGCGATTTCCGACCGGTTTAACCTGTCGGCGAATAACAGTTTTAAAAACATCTTCGACCGTTTGGATATTGATACGCGCCTTCAGTTCGATTCCAGAAGGACGGATGAACCCTATACTGCGGATATTTTTGGCGCCACGGCAAGAATTTTTCCGTTTTATCCGGTAAAAAGGCCCTCCGGAGATTACTTCTCAGGAGCATGGGGAGCTATTCCACAAGTAATAGATGGAGGAAGAACCACTATTCGAAATGACCGGTTGACTTTCAATACGAAGGGAGAACTGAGAATCATTGACGATTTGAAATTTATCGGGCAGTATGGAGTCAGTATCGCCAATAATGAGACAAAAGCCATAAACCGAACGATACAAGTAATTAATTGGGACGGCTCCTTGCTGGGAAATGTCTTTGATCCGAATACCGCTACGTACACCCCCAATTATACCCGTTATTCATCCTATACCGGTTATCTGGAATACAACAAGGCATTGGGCAAACATAATGTCAATGTAATGGTCGGCGCCGCTCAGGAAGAGAACTATTATAGCTCGACAAGCGTTACCGGACGACATTTCCTTACGAATGATATCTTTTCGCTGAACCTTTCGGACCAAACCGATATCAAGTACCTCTCCGCGACTTCCGCAGAAAACGACTGGGCGCTGACTTCCTATTTCGGACGTCTGGGCTACAACTACGACATGAGGTATCTGGTTGACTTTACGCTCCGTGCAGACGGCAGTTCGAAGTTTGCTCCCGACAAGCGCTGGAGCGCCGTATTCCCTGCCGTCTCGGCTGCGTGGAATCTGGGCAGCGAAAGTTTTATCCGCTCCATGAACGTGTTTGACAACCTCAAACTCCGTCTCTCGTGGGGACAAAGCGGTAATCAGGAACTTTCGTTCGGCTATTATGATTATATCCCTTTGGTCAACATCAACAACAGCGCCATCGTTTTGGGCGAAACGGGCGTTTACTTTCCGGGCGCTACCTCGGCAATCGCTTCACGGGATCGCAGTTGGGAAACCATCACGACCCTCAATGCCGGAGTTGATTTTTCAACGCTGGGTTCCCGGTTGTCGGGCAGTTTTGAGGTATATATGAAAAAGAACAACGATATGCTTGTCCGTCAGGATTTGCCCGCCTTGTTCGGAGGCTCGGCGCCTACCCAGAACATTGGCGAGCTGGAAACGAAAGGATTCGATCTGATGCTTGGATGGAGGGATAAGGTGGCGGATTTCGGCTACGGCGTTTCGTTTATGCTGAGCGACAGTAAAAACAAACTGGTGCAACTGTTGGGAAGCAATACGAAAGCCGAAGGATTGGTAACCGCCTGCGAAGGGTATTCCCTCTATTCGTATTTCGGCTATGTAAGCGACGGGATTATCAAAACCGAAGGAGAACTGGCCGAATACAAGAAATTGGGCGGCACGGTTCCCGTTAATATCGGTATCGGGGATATGAAGTACCGCGACCTCGACGGGGATGGAAAGATTACCGCTTTCGGCGACGACGGAAAGAGCGGGGATATGACGTATCTCGGAAACAGACTTCCGCGTTATACGTATTCATCCAATATCGACTTGTCGTACAAAAATGTGGATCTGAACCTCTTTTTGCAAGGCGTCGGCAAACGGGAAGTGGTTCGGACAGGAGATTATCAAGGGCCGATGTGGCGCTCCTGGTTCCCAACGTTGGGTTATTTTGACGGAAAAACCTGGACGCCCGACCGTCCGGACGCCGAATTTCCGAGAACCGTCGTCGGTGAGCAGGGCTGGAATGATATACGCGACTGGGATTACAGGTACAGCGACTCTCCCCACCGCCTGATCAGCACGGCTTATATGCGGGTGAAACTGATTACGCTGGCGTATCGCCTGCCGCAATCGTTTGTTAGCAAACTGAAACTGGGAAGCGTACGGGTTTATGCCAGCGGACAGGACATGTTCACCTTTGCCAACGGGACATGGGGCGGAAACTATGACCCGGAAGAGGGATGGGCCAAAACAGATGAACAATCGTATCCGTTTAATAAAACGATTTCGTTCGGAATTGATGTTAAATTTTAATCGTATAAAACAATGAAAAAGATATATATAAAATCGCTTTTTGCGGCACTGGCAATCATCTGTTTCACCGGATGTACCAAAGATTTGGATTTGATTCCGAAAGATACTTTGTCGGATGCCATGTATTGGACACAGGCGTCGGATTTTGAAAAGGGAGCCAATGCGCTGTATAGCGTATTGCCAAGGCCTTCTACGGCTGACCTAAATTCGGATATCGCCTTTACATATCCCAATTCGGTCAGCAACAGCACCCTGACCACTCCGGAGACGGATGGTAACTGGAATAACGCTTATGTCCAGATACGGAATTGCAATAACCTGATTGAAAAAGCAAGCGTTTCGCCCATTGCAGCCGAGATCAAAGTCTCCGTCGCGGAAGCGAAATTCTTCCGGGCGTATAACTATTGGTCGCTGTATCGCCTGTACGGAGGGGTTCCTGTTATCACCAAAGTATTGGATATTAATAGTGAAGAATTGTATGGCACAAGAAATTCCGCCCAAGAGACGGTTGATTTCATTTTGCAGAATTTACGGGAAGCTGCGCCTGATTTGCCCGAAGAAAATCAGGTGCCCGCAACCAGCCGGGGACGTATTACGCGGGGAGCCGCCAATGCATTTCTTGCAAGGATTGCGCTGTTCGAGGGAACATGGCGGAAATACCGCAACGAAGCCGGCGCCGACAGCTATCTGGATATGGCTGTCTCAGCCGCCGGCACGGTGATAAACAGCGGACAGTATGCCCTGTTCACCGGCGAAGGCGCGGACAGTTACTTGAAATTGTTTGACTACGCGGGCGACAATGTGGCCGAAAATATTCTGACCCGCAAGTATCAGTATCTGGTCGATTATAATAATGCACCGCAGCTGTTTCAGCAGATGGGTTATCTGCCGACCAAGCAACTGGCCGACATGTACGTGTGTTCGGATGGATTGCCGGTTGACCGGTCGCCCCTGTTCAAGGGATACGAAATGCGCACATCCGAGTTTGAAAACCGCGACCCGCGTATGAGTCAAACCCTGATGATTCCGGGAACGGTCGCTTATGCTCCGCTTCAAATCGAACCGCTGGAACACTGGCCGTTCTACCCCGACAGAGTATATACCACGGGATATATCCTTCGCAAGTTTATGACTCAAAATCCGGAAAACGCGATGATGCTGCAAACCGGCATAGACCATCATATTATCCGGTATGCCGAGGTATTGCTGATTTATGCGGAAGCGCTGTATGAAAAGAACGGAAGCATCAGCGACGACGACTTGAACAAAACCGTCAACCAGCTCCGTCAACGGGGCGGATTAAACACGCTCTTAACCAATGCGTTTGTTACGGCCAACGGATTGAACATGCGGGATGAGATTCGTCGCGAACGGACGGTTGAACTGGCGCTGGAAGGATTCCGTCGGGATGACTTGCGGCGGTGGAAAACAGCCGAAATCGAACTGAAGAAAGCGATCCGGGGCATTAAGATTGTCGGCACCCAATGGGGAACAGAGCCGATTATGGTTCAGGAACAGGAGAAGAATGTGTATATGACCGCCGAGTATCAAAGCCGAGCGGATGCGGAAGGTTTCTATGTCAGCGAAGCAGCGTCAGCCCGTTCCGGTTTTACCGATAAGAATTACCTGATGCCCCTTCCGACAAAGGAGATTCAGTTGAATCCGAATTTGCAACAAAATCCGGGGTGGTGAGAAATTCAAAGATTCAAAGATTCAAAGATTCAATGATTCAAGAGTTCAAACATGAGTCCACTCCGAAAACCCCTCAGCGCAAAAGGTTGCATATATCATTAAATGTTAGTATTTTTGCAATATAAAACGAGAAAGAAAATGTTCAGAAAAAGTGCTGCATCTCAGCAGTTG
>JAITPV010000085.1 GCA_031289275.1 Tannerella sp. | reverse complement strand
TTCAAACTTTGGGAGGCGAAATCTATCAATTGCTGCTTCCGAATGTTGTCCCTGAATAAAAATTACACACGACTAACTATTTGTTATGCCTTTTCGGTTATATAACAATGAAACTTTTTGGAGTGGACTCAAACATGGAATGTTGAACTCTTGAACTTGGAACCTTGGAGGGTTTTATAAACTATTAAAAATAAAGAGAGTATGCCGATTAGATATAAATCAGTGAAGAGAGCGCAGCCCGGTGTAGCTGGCGGCGGTGAAAAAAAGTATTACGCTGCTCCGGTGATGGACGGCGAGTTGAATCTGGATGGCTTGACAACAGCAATCGAGAAGATATGTACGGTAAGTGGCGCGGATATCCGCGCGGTGTTGTATGCGTTGGTTGATGTGACGATTGACAGGCTTGGCGACAGTAAAATTATCCGCTTAGGCGATCTGGGCAGCGTTCGTGTAACGCTTAGTTCGAACGGCGTAGAGAAAGAGGAAGATGTGAAATCGACGATTATCCGCAAGGCGGGAGTGATATTCACCCCCGGCCCACGTATCAAACTTACCTTGGAACACGTGAAATACATGAAAGTGTAAACCACGGAACAGGATGCAGCAAATGTTCCGGTTTCCTGCGCAACGGATTTTTTTTCCTGCGCAGGAAATCCGGATTTGTTGCGCAGTAAATTTCCTTTTATTGCGCAGGAAAATTATTTTGTTGCGCAGGAAATTTCGGCTTGCTGCGCAGTAAATTTCACAGGGATATGTATATCTTTGCATGGTTTGGTTTTAATTGCAATGAAACGATAGCGTTTCCCGCAGGGGAAGCGCTTTATTAACCGTAAGCTTCAGCTTACGGACAGGAAAAACAGGAAAAACAGGAAATACAACAAACAAATAAAGAGATGCGGATAAAAGAAACGTCGGCCATGTTTTATGGCGCTAAAAAAGACACTTTTGAGAAAGCGATAGCGCTTCGGAATAACATGACCGAAACGGAAAAGGCGCTATGGATGCGATTAAAAAGCAGTCAATTAGGCGTACGCTTTAAAGCTCAGCATCCCATAGACATTTTTCATTGCGGACTTTTATTGCCATTCATGCAAGCTGGTCGTAGAAACGGACGGAGGAATACACAACGAACAAAAAGACTATGACGAAGGACGCACCGCCGAACTTGAACGATTCGGCATCAAAGTCATTCGCTTTTCTAATGAAGAGATATTCACTGACATCGAAAACGTAATAAACAAGATAAAAGGATGTATAACGAATCCTGTAAACGGCTGAATACGCAACTCATGAATCCCAGACCCCGGAATCCCCTGCCCCTAAATCCCCTAAAGGGGACTTTGCCCTTCGCAGTGATGACAGTTGTATGGAGAAGAGGCAGCGAACTACTAAAGAGGACTTCCGCCAATACCACCAAAGCCCCCTTCAGGGGGTTGGGGGCAGGGAATTTGGGGGTAGAGAGTCGGGGATTGAAGAAAGGAATCTACTAATAATAAATACAATAAGATGAAAAGAATTGAATATGTTTTGTTTGTTTTGACAATGTGTATATTGCTGTCATGCAATACTTCCAAGTTAGTTAAGCCCACACCGGCGCAAAGCGCATGGGCTGATGCCGAAATAGGCGTTATCATACATTATGATATTAATGTATTTGCGCCTCAAACATTTAAATACAGTGATGCGTCCACTTTACCCGGGCTGGAGGTATTCAATCCCAAGCAATTGGATACCGATCAATGGTTGGAATCCGCTACCGCACTGGGAGCTAAATATGCCGTTCTGGTTGCCAAACACGGTACGGGATTTTGTTTATGGCCTTCCAAAGCCAATCCGTATCATGTCGGCAATACGCCGTGGCGAAACGGACAGGGAGACATCGTCGCCGACTTTATCCGGTCATGTAAAAAATACGGAGTAAAACCCGGCGTCTATTATAACACGAATGCGAATAGCTATTATGGCGCCGGCTATACCAAACTGTCTCCCGAAAAACAAAGTCAATATAATCAGGCAGTCAAGCAGCAACTCACGGAACTCTGGACAAATTACGGACCTTATTTCGAAATATGGTTTGACGGAGGCGTGATGGCGAATGAGGAAGGCGGCATCGCGTCGGATGTAGCCCAATTGATTCGGACATACCAGCCGGATGCTGTTTTATTTCAAGGACCTTCCAAGGCAAAAAACCTGATCCGCTGGATCGGGAATGAAGATGGAAGAGCGCCTTATCCGAAATGGAGTACAATAGATGCAACGACGGCCTCCGACGGGACGATGGAAATTAAAAACCTGGGCGGCTCTCCCGACGGGACGATTTGGTGTCCTGCCGAAGCAGATTTCCCCAATCGGAAAAAATCCTCCTGGAACGGAGGCTGGTTATGGCGTGCCAACGAAGAAGCATTCATTTTTTCTGCGGAAGAAATCGTGGATCGTTATTATACAAGCGTAGGAATGAATGCGAACATGCTTGTCGGGATGGTGATAGACACCGCAGGCCTGTTCCCTGAAAACGACAGGCAACAGTTTATTCTTGCCGGGAAAGAGATTCATCGCAGGTTCGGAAACGCCATTGCCGAAACTTCCGGAAAAGGGAAAATAATCTCCCTGAAAATCGGAAAAGAACCTGCTAAAATAAATCATGTCGTTATTCAGGAAAATATTGTCAGGGGAGAACGTGTCCGTAAATACACGATTGAGGCAAATGTCCGGGGACAGTGGATCACGCTGTGTAGCGGAATCTCCATCGGCCATAAACGGATACAGGTATTCGATCCGGTCATAACGGATGAAATCCGTCTCCGTGTGGACGAATTTGCGGACACTCCCGATATTAAACGATTGGCTGTGTATGATATTTACTAACAAAATAAAAATAGAAACTAAAATGAGAACTTTTTTAAATGGTAAAATAATCGGTCTGATAGCTGTTGTGCTGTTTATATCAGGCTGTAAAGAGAGTACAAACTCTTTGGAGAGCGGTTTTACATCGCCTCCCGAAACGGTACGAACCGGCTGTTACTGGTACTGGACAGACGACAATATTACGGAAGAAGGTATTGTCGCCGACCTCCATGCGATGAAAAAAGCGGGCATTACCCGCGCTTTCATCGGGCTTATCGGCGTTAAAAATATCGGGTTCATGTCCGAACAGTGGTGGAAACTTGTGCATGTCGCACTGAAAACCGCGACAGAATTAGATATTGAGATTGGCATGTTCAATTGTCCGGGCTGGAGTCAGTCGGGTGGCCCGTGGGTCAAACCCACTCAAGCCATGCGCTATCTCGCCGCATCGCAAACGCACGTTTCAGGTCCCGTCAAGTTCAACCAACCGCTTGCCCTGCCGGAAAAGGTGAATCTGGAAGATATGGGAGATGCGATTATTCTCGACAGTTATCAGGATGTCAAAGTATTGGCATTTCCGGTCAAAACGGAGAACTTCCGGAATCTGTTTGCCTTGCCCGGCGTGAAAATCACCGCTTCCGACAATATCACCGTCTCGCGGCAGGAAGGCGCTGCTTTCATGCGGTATCAATTACCGGAACAGACCGAATCTTCCCTTACGATTACCTTGCCGGACGCCTCTCCGGCGCAGGGATTGACAGTGAGCAACTCCGGCAGATTCAGTACGGACGGCGAACTGCAAATCCGGAAAGGGGATGATTACAAAACCATCCGGCATTTCAGGATTGATCACCAAAACAGTAACAAAACAATCAGTCTTGGCTTCCAGCCTTATGCGCCGCTCGTCCTCTCGTTCCCGGAAGTGAAAACAACCGGATACAGGC
>JAITPV010000060.1 GCA_031289275.1 Tannerella sp. | reverse complement strand
GCAGCCCGAAAGTCTATGACGTCGTGATCGGCGATGGTGCACGGAAAATAAGTGATTGACGAACACCGGCAGCATCAGGAAAGTAAAAGAGGCGAACTTTAAAAAAAGTCCGCCTCTTTCGATTTAGATAAATGAGAATGAAAGTTAATTGTCAATTTAATGTAATCCATCAAAATCTCTTCCCACTCACGAAAATCCGACTCTTTGGTCGGAACAAAATCCTTATTACTCATAGCAAAATCACTTATTAAATAAAACAATTTGATTTATATTTCTCCGAATCATGCTATATATAAATGTAATCATTAATAGTTCCTGAGCGGGTGTACCGGATTTTGCTCCGGGTGCACCTGCATAGGAAAGGCGTATAACCGATTCGGGATATTGTATGACAGCTTCCGACGGGCGGCGACTGTTATTTTTCGAGATAAGAACAGGATGCTTGGCAGGCATAAATGTTTTTTTTTCAAATTTCGGGTAAAGGTAAAACAGCTTTTCGCACATATTCGGGTATTCAAATCATAAAAATTCAAATGTATTCATGCAGGGAAGCAAAAAAAGTGAAATGATCAGGTGCAGCGCCGTTTTCAAGTTTGATTTGAATGAGGGAATAGGGTAGGGGGTAGAAGCCAAGTTCTTTCTTTCTACCTCCTGTCAAATACGACAATTTGAAATGCAGCCGAATTAATCCCATCGTCTCAAAAAAAAGTTTTTTACTCCCTGCGTTTAGATATAATAATGCTCATGCTGCAATTTTTGATAACAGCATCGTCCTTGCGGGCTTGACCCGCAATCGCCCATACAACCGATAGACTTGGCGCAGTGACGGCAGCTGTGTTGAGAAAGGGTATCCATCCCAACACGACGAAAATGCCTGAAAGGCATTATTTTCATAACCGCAGGTCAGCGACCTGCGGAGAAAAGCCGGCACAACACCGCTGCCTGAAAGGCAGGACTGTCCGACATCCGAAATCCGGAGAAATTAAGCGTCCTGCCTTGCAGGCAGCTATACCCTTGTTACGATCACCGCAGGTCGTTGACCTGCGGTTATGAAAATCAGTCCTTTCAGGACAAAGATTTATTTACTTTATCAAAGGGGATAAGCAGTTCGATCAATTATGCTATCTTTGCAAAAACAAAAACAGCAATGACATGAACAGACGTCATTATTTCAATACCACAGGCCCTTGTAATCCGGAAGATCATTACATGCTTCCGCCGGAAGACCGTTTGGTCGATTCTCAGCTTTACCGTTATATTAAGGATAAACTTTATTGGGTGCTTCATGCGCCGCGGCAGACGGGGAAAACGACTTTCCTGAAAAGTTGGGCGCGTGAAATCAATGCCGGCGGCGAAGCGGTTGCCTGCTATGTAAGTATCGAAGACTGCCAGAATATAACCGACCCCGACAAGGCGATGGTTACTGTTTACCGGGATATTTGTGATTTTGCCACGCTCTCGGGTGGCGCTGTTCCCCAGGTGGAAGACCGGAATCCGGCAGGGCTTTTGCGAAACACATTAATCAAATGGGCGGAATTAGTGGCTCCCAAACCGCTGATTGTGTTGTTTGATGAGGTAGATGTGCTTGTGGATGATTCGATGGTGAGTTTTTTGCGGCAGTTGCGGGGAGGATTTGCCGACCGCGGCGCCGGGAAGTTTCCGGTATCCATTGCTTTAGTGGGGATGCGCGACCTGAAAGATTACATCATCCGTGACAAGGACGGAAAAACGGTCAATCCCGGTTCGCCCTTCAATATCAAAGCGGATTCGGCCGTGTTATCCAACTTTACCGAAAATGATGTGGCTAAATTGTTTGCTCTGCGAACCGGAGAAACCGGACAAGAGATCACACAGGAGGCTTTGGATTACGTGTATGAACAATCCAACGGACAACCCTGGATTGTAAATTCTTTGTTCAAACGGGCCACAATGCGGGTTTTGACGGAAGACCGTACGGACACCGTCACCCTTGAGCATGTCCGGCAAGCGCGGGAACAGATGATTCTGGCGCGTGAGACGCATCTGGATGCGTTGGCTTACCGGCTGGAAGATCCTCAGATACGCAGCGTGATCGAAGCTTTGATTACCGGCGAAGCAAATCCTTCGTTAGCGGACGGCGAACCGTTCAGGATGTGCTTAGACCTCGGTCTGGTAACCATTGAGAGAGGTACGCCGCGAATAGCTAACCCGATTTACAAGGAGGTCATTGCCCGTCAGATGACTTTCGGGACACAATTAGCCATACCGGAGCCTGCATGGCCGTGGCAAAAAGCCGGCGGAGAACTGGATATGGACCGGTTACTGGTTGAATTTCAGAAATTCTGGCGGCGTCACTCGGAAGTATGGGAACAGAAATCCGATTATACGGAGGCTTTTCCGCATTTGCTGTTGATGGCGTTTCTGCAACGGGTCACCAATGGCGGCGGACAGATCGACCGGGAATATGCCGCCGGCCGGGGACGTATGGATTTGGCGGTAACATATGCCGGCAAGTGTTACATTATCGAAGTGAAGGTCATTTATTATTACGATACGCCCGGAATTGTCAAAGCCGAGGGATTGGAACAAATTCAGGCCTATCGCGACAAAATAGATGCCTCTGCCCCGGCTTATTTAGTCATTTTTGACCGTCGTCCCAAAGCTAAAGAGTTATCCTGGGATGAACGAATCTCATGGACAGTCGATGAAACAGGCCGGGTGGCCGTATTGGGATGTTAAGACCTAAAAGGATGAGTCACCGCAAGAAAAACAGTCATTTGAACGAATTGCCCGCTTATACCGGTCAATTTGAGACGAAAACCCGGATTCACTATCTGGGATATTCTCCCGACGGTTGTTTTGAAAAACAGACAAACAATCTCCGGGAAATCCGCTCGCTGATGAATGAAGACAGGGTCAGTTGGGTGCGCGTATTCGGGATGAACGACGCCGGACTGATTATCGAACTGGCAAAAATCGCCGGGCTGAACGTGTTGGACGCCAAAGATATTCTGACTACGCAACATATCATGACGATTGAAGAATACGAAAAAAATATATTTGTGATTCTGCCGGTTTTATATACCGTAGACGGGCAAAGCGTTGTTGAACAGGTGGCGCTGATATGCGGCAAAAACTATTTAATCAGTATTCAGGAAAGTGATCATCCTCTGTTCGAAAGCATTTACCATGCCATTCAAAATGGTTCGTACCTGAAATTCAACAACCGGAGAAGCGATTTCCTGATGGCATCCATCTTCAACGAAGTAATCAGTTATTACAGTGACGAAGTGATCCGGCTGGAAAACAACCTGGAAGATCTGGAGGATCAGTTGCTGGACATTAAACAAATCCACAACAACCTGATTCCGGAGATTCAGGAAAAAAGGAGAAGCATGATCCGTCTCCGGAAATTGCTTTTCCCCTTCAAAAGCGAGTGGAGCAAATTATTGCGTGCCGATCCGGGGTTGATAAACGAACAGGAGATACCTTATTTCAAGGATATTTACGACCAGATGCTGTACATCCTCCAGAATCTCGAATCTTGCCGGGAAATTCTTTCTTCGTTGGTCGATTTGTACCTTAACAACAACGATGTAAAGATGAATGTCGTGATGAAACAACTAACGTTAGTTGCAACCATTTTCATCCCGTTGACCTTTCTGGCGGGCGTCTGGGGCATGAATTTCAAGTTTATGCCGGAACTGGACCTGCGGTACGGCTATCTGTGCGCCTGGCTGATTATGATTGCCGGCGGGACGTTCGTCTGGTGGTATCTGAAGCGGAAAGACTGGCTTTGAACCGTTACATCCGAAGTCGCATCCCGGCAAAGACAGTATCCGGTTTCAAATGAAAGACCGCATTCATTTCTCCGGCCATCGACAAACCGCACCGGTCGCAGATGCCGGCTGTCTTGCCCTGACATTCGGTGAGTCGCGTGCCGTCGGGCAGGATAAAGTTGGTTACCCAGCATTGTTTGCTGAAATGATTATGCTTCATCAGTTTCAATCCCGAAATGGAATTCATGACGGGATAGCCGGCTTTCTTCTTCCGGATAATCCGGTCGATGACTTCCGAACGGGCTTCCCAGTCCGGGAACAGATGTTCGGTACCCTTGTACGGTGTGTGAAAATTCAGCGAGATGGATTGCAGGCAGGGATTGTTTTTCACAAACTCAATGGTTTCTTCCACCGAAGTATAATTTCGGGAATTAATGACCATGTTTGCGCTCAGTTGCGGATGGTTGGCGGTGGCAATGTTCTTCACCAGGCGGTCGAAAGCGCCTTTGCCTCGGATTTCGTCATGAAAATCACCGATCCCGTCCAGACTTACCCAGATGGAATCGGCTTCGGAACCGGCAAACGGCATCTGCGCATTGGTCGTTATGGTGGCGGAATAAAATCCTATTTCTTTGGACATACGAATCAAACTGTTCAAATCCTTCTCCCCGTCACGCCACAAAGTGGGTTCGCCGCCTTCAAAGTCAACAAAGCGGGAACCTGAACGGTAGGAATAGATCAGTTCTTCACGGACTTGTTCGCAGGTTTTGACATGAGGGTTTTGTAATTGATAAACCGTGCAATGCTTGCATGTCAGGTTACATTTATCGGAGATAAACAAAACGGTTTGCAAAGGGTTTTTCACGCCGAAAAACCGTGCTTTGAAAAACCACAGGGGAAGATAAAACAATGACTTCATTCAATCGTAATTAAGAAATGAGGGAAACGATAATAATCAACAGACAAAAGAAAGACAAAAGATTACGCGCCAGTAACCAACGGATCATAAACCAATCCAGGTCGAGGGCTTTCATGCGTGACCAGTCGCCCATAGGCCCCATCCAGAACTGCGGCGAAAACTTTTTCTCCGGATGACGGATAAATTCCCTCATCAGGTAAAACAAGGCAATGGCCATCGGAAGGGTAAGCAGCGTCAGCAGGTACCGGGGAGACAAATATCCCGCGATCACGCCACCGATAATGCTCGAAAAGGCAATCGTCAGCAAAATCAGCAGGCAGGCCAGCATCCACGTTTTATTTTTCAGCCAAACGGCCACCGTCATTTTCCCGGCTTCCTTATCCGGTTCATAATCCATAATGGCATGGACATAAACGATGTTGGCAACCAACAAACCTACCGGAACGGAGACAAACAACACCTGCCAACTCAACTGTCCGCAAGCGGAATAGTACACGCCGGCCATCAACAAGGGGCCAAACATGATTCCGATAAGTATTTCGCCCAAGCCATGATACGAAAGGCGCAAAGGCGCACCGGAATAGGATACTCCCAAAAACGCGGTAATCAGGGCAAGCCACAGAATCATATTTCCCCGGTACAGGAAAATCAGGAATCCCATGCTCACCGCCACGGCTCCGAAGGCAAAACAGGCGATCAGCAGTTGTTTCAGATCCGACTTTCCCGAAGTGATATAGGCGCATTTGGCAATCCGCGCCCGAAAACCTTTCCGTAGCATGGCATCCCTGAAGTCCGGTTTCTTGATCTTATAATCGAAATAGTCGTCAAAAAGGTTTATACTCAAATGGCCGGCCATAACGCCGACCACCGCCAGCAATCCCAAATATACGGAAAAACCTTCTGCCTGCGAAGCCATACAAAGCGCTAAAAATGCAGGTAGCGCACTCTGAGGAAGAGCCTTGGAGCGCGCATTCCGCATCCAGAATCGAATAATATTCATTATCTACGATTAAAATTTGCCGTAAGAAAAACAATTACTCCGCTTGTTGCCGTTTTACTTCTTCCTTCACTTTGGCCAAATCAATACCTGTGTGCGCGGCAATTTCTGTTCCGCAACGTTCGTCCGCTTGATAGAAGCGGGCTATCGCGCGAATGAGTATTTCCACAGGTACGCCCGTCATCGCTTCGGCCACGTTCGACGCAATTCGTTTCTTTTCATCTTCAGGCACTAAACGGTAAAGATCGCCCGGTTGCGTGTAGTAATCCTTGTCGTCGCGGTGTGTGTAATTATAGGCGTCGCCCTCCAAAATCAAAGGCGGTTCGTTCTTCGTTTGATCCTCCACGGGACCGTTGAAACTGTTCGGTTCGTAGTTTACCGAGCCGCCGCCGTTATTGTCGAAACGCATAAAACCGTCGCGGTGGTAATTGTGAACCGGACAACGCGGCGCGTTCACCGGCAAACTTTCAAAGTTCACGCCCAAGCGGTAACGCTGCGCATCGGTATAGGCAAAAAGCCGGCCTTGCAACATCTTATCCGGCGACCAGCCGATGCCCGGCACAACGTTTGTCGGCGCAAAAGCGGCTTGTTCCACTTCCGCAAAATAGTTTTCGGGGTTACGGTTCAGTTCCAGCGTGCCGACCTCAATCAACGGATAATCTTTTTGACTCCATACTTTTGTAAGGTCGAACGGATTGAAGCGGTATGTTTTGGCTTCGGCTTCGGGCATGATTTGCACGCACATTTTCCAACGCGGGAAGTCGCCTTTTTGAATATGATCGAACATATCACGCTGTGAAGCTTCGCGGTCTTTGCCTACAATCTGTTCCGCTTCGGCATTGGTGATATTGGCAATGCCCTGTTGCGATTTGAAATGAAACTTCACCCAGTAACGTTCATTCTTACTGTTGATAAAACTAAACGTATGGCTACCGAAACCGTGCATTTGGCGGAGGTTGGCAGGAATACCGCGGTCGCTCATCAAGATCATCACCTGATGAAGCGTTTCGGGGCTTCTTCCCCAAAAATCCCACATCGCCGTATTGCTGCGGAGATTGGTTTGCGGGTCGCGTTTTTGCGTGTGGATGAAGTCGGGGAATTTCAACGGGTCGCGAATGAAGAACACCGGCGTGTTGTTTCCGACTAAATCCCAATTACCTTCCTCGGTATAAAATTTAATTGCAAAACCGCGCACATCGCGTTCCGTATCGGCAGCGCCGCGTTCGCCCGCCACGGTCGAGAAACGCAGGAAGAGCGGCGTTTTTTTGCCCACTTCACTGAAAATAGAGGCTTTGGTGTAAGCCGTAATATCGTTTGTTACGGTCAGTGTGCCGAAAGCTCCCGTACCTTTCGCATGTACAATACGTTCGGGTATCCGTTCGCGATTGAAATGCGCCAATTTTTCCATCATCCACGCATTTTGCATAAGCGCGGGACCCTGCGGGCCGGCTGTCTGAATATTTTGATTATCAGCAACAGGCGTACCCGTCTGCGTTGTCAATGTTTCTTTAGATTCCATAGAAATTAATTTTAATCATTACTCTTTTTTATCCGGAAAACGAAGAACATATCCGTCCCGGTTTTCCAAGACAAAGATACATATAAATAAAATACAAATCAAATGGGTATGTATTCCCTGAAAAAGAAATATATCTGATCCCGTACTACTAAGGGAACCCCAGTGAAATAAGGGCTTTTTAATCCGCGACAATTTGAAATGCACCCTTCGGCCATTCGGGAAGGGTGCATTTCAAATAGTCGTATTTGACGCGACCCCCTAAATCCCCTAAAGGAGACTTCCGCCGGATCACCAAAGTCCCCTTTAGGGGATTTAGGGGCAGGGGGGTGGGGAAGAGGAAGGGGTTGCAGTGATGAGTGCGACAATTTGAAATGCCCCCTTCCGGCGGGAGCATTTGAAATAGTCGTATTTGACGCGCCCCCCTAAATCCCCTAAAGGGGACTTCCGCCGGATCACCAAAGTCCCCTTTAGGGGATTTAGGGGCAGAAGGGTGGGGAAGGGATTGCAATGAGAATCCTGTAATCAGGCAAATCACGGTTCAGACAAAGGAGCAGGAATGATGAATACAATAATCATATCGAACGCGGGGACACGGCGGCCTTGTACAGACGTGGCGCGCCGCGTCTCTACTCGCGATTGCGATGGCCGCCTCTACCTCCCCCCAACCCCCTCCAGCCCCCATCCCCTTCGGGGACTTCTCCCACAAGGGGAAGAAAAAGGTCGAACATTCTTCAGAGGGGGCGACGTTGTATTGGACGGCATGGCCGTGTCGGATTCTATTAACAAGGGGATTCATCCCCTTGCTGCTTGCCCCCTTGCCGAACGCGGGCGGTCGCACGGTGCCGCGGCGACGGCTTCGTACCTCGCTGTTATCCATCCCGGCAGGGATGGCGGCACGGCATCCTGCAGCAGTACAGACGGGGCGCGCCCCGTCTCTACAACCGGTACGGAAAGGATTCGCAGGATAAAACATCCCTTCGGACGAGTGCGACAATTTGAAATGCACCCTTCGGGGACGCTACGCCGAAGTTATGAAAAATGCGATTTTTACCTGTTTTTATCGCACCTCAAAAAAAGAATTAACCGATTTTTGAGATATTTCTTCCGGAAAATAAATTTTTCTGCGAAAAATATATTATTTTTGCCGTTTCTGAAATGACATTAAAGACGAAAGCAAATGAGTCCTTATTCAAATAGTAAAAACGTGTTTCGCTTGTGCAACAAACCAGTGACGGCGAACTGTGAATATTTGTCCTCTAATGTTAATGGGGGGGGGGGTAAAATCGCTATTTCAAAGTAAATTAGGTGTTTATGCGTCGCTAAAATTTAACGGGAATTGTATTTCCCCGCTCGTTTGGAGGGACTACCCTCCTTTCTTTTCGGTAGCCGCCGCGGTTGCCGTCGTTCCTTTTTTTTACATGCAAGCAACGCCGGAAACGCTTTCCGGTGAGGTGCAAATTTTTCACCGGTCGCGCGAAAATTTCTCACAGGTGAGAAATTTTCGTGCGACCGGTGAGCCGAAATTTTTTCACCTGTGGAAAATTTACGGCTCACCGGTGAAAAATTCACGCCTCACCCGTGAAGAAAATCCGGCTTGCCCGTTACCGCCCCATGGCTCTATGGATTCAATTAATCATAAGCGTTTTGTTAGAAAAATTATTCACTTTAAAAAAGGAGGTATTCTATGAAGTACAGAGTTGTGCTGAAAGGTAATCCCCAGCAACCGGCGGCGCCGAAAAAGAAATATGCCGGCGCCGTCAATGCAGGCAAATTTACCCTGAAGCATTTTGCGAAGGAGATTTCCGGGCGTTCGTCGCTGACCGCCGGAGATGTAGAGAATGTGTTGACCAATTTTGTGGAGGTCTTGCCGACGTTCCTGAAATTGGGGTTGAGCATTAAACTGGGTGATTTCGGCACCTTGCGCCTGACGCTTTCCAGCGAAGGCGTGGATGAAGATAAGGAATTTACGGCATCGCACATCAAAGGTACACGTGTCGTTTTCACTCCCGGCCCGGAGTTTAAGGAAAGCCTGAAACAGATGTCGTTTGAAGAAGAAAAGTGACATGGAGGCTTTGTTTCACGCAGATTAAACGGATTGAACCGCAGATTCACGCTGATTTGAAATATCGGCGTCGAATCTGCGGAAAATTCCAAAGATTCAAAGATTCAATGATTCAAAAATTCAAGGATAAGCAGGCGACGAAATAGTTTTACAGCATGAGCATGGAAGAGATTTTACAGAAGGAAGAAGAGAGGCATCAATTAGTGAAGACGGGTGTGATAACCGATTTCCCGAAAGCGATGGAACAGGCCGGCCGTTTCGACGGAGGCTTGGATAAAACAGCCTTCCTGCAGTATTTTTATCATTCGGTTGCCGGATATGCCGGCTTTATTGAGCGCGAAAAGACGACGAACGAACGTTTGAAGAAGCAACTGTACCGAAGGGCGCACGTTTTTCTCTCGGCTTTGCAAAAACAGGAAACGGCTCCACTGGATATGGAACTGAAGACCGGATCGCGCCTCACCCTGGCCTATCACCTTTCGGAAAGCATCTATCATGCCGTCTATGCGGCGTTTTGTCAATCCACACAATCGTTTGAAACGCCCGACGAGGTGGATGCGTTCTTCTTTCCGGCGCTGAAAACGCACTATCCTCTCTACATCCGGGAGTATGTCGAAAGGCTGGAACAGGACGAACGTTCGTTTTGGGAAGTCACCTGCCTGTATTTGCAGGATTTATCCGGTTATGTGGTCAGGCAAACCCTG
The DNA here is from genome assembly GCA_031289275.1 of Tannerella sp. Classification (GTDB taxonomy): domain Bacteria; phylum Bacteroidota; class Bacteroidia; order Bacteroidales; family Tannerellaceae; genus Tannerella. The sequence continues at coordinate 834 of JAITPV010000060.1, read as the reverse complement.
TCGTTCTACCGGGGGAGCCATCAGGATATTATCCGCGACGACACCTGGAGCAAGTCCTACGAGATACTCCGAAACAGACTTGTCAAGAAGGAAGGCCGTCTGCCGGTGTTCCTTACCGGAAAGGATTTCCGGAATTACATGATAAAGGTTTGCCGGTTTTTAGCCGACAATCTGTATAAAAAGTATGCCGGTAAAGAAGTCTATATGGAGGAAGTGTTTCCTTATTTCCAGAGTGACGGCGAAACGGAGGGCGACGAAATCGGCAGTCCGTTCGTCGAGGAAGCATCGCCGGAATCGCCCGAAAAAATGGAAGCCGATGTGAAAGAATTGGATATAGACACCGGCAATCCCTACGAAGTGGCCTACGCGGTTTCGATTATCCTGCTGAATACGGATCACGTCCTGCATCAGGCCCTTGTTCAGGGCGTGGAAGAAAAGGTCGCTCTTCTGATTGATAAAACGGTTCACGGCATGAGCTACAACGAAATTGTGGCTCGTCTCTACGGGGGCCGTTTGCAGGGCGACGATTTCCAGCGGGCGGTCGTCAAGGCGCGAAAAGATTTTGAAAGGGTGCGCAAGACATTAACCGACCGAATCATCCGGCTTGCCGGCGAAAAAAGGTACGGACGAGGTTTGTCACATTTGAACGCGCCGGCAGATGGTTATGAAAAAAATAAACAGTCATGAATAAAAACGATACCCTCTGTTCCCGTGTCGGCGTTGAACGATACCTGCTCAACCGGATGTCGCCCGAAGAAGAAACGCTGTTTCAGAAGCATCTGCATACATGCCGCGCCTGTAATGCTTATTTGAGCGCTGCCCGCAACCTTGCCG
>JAITPV010000051.1 GCA_031289275.1 Tannerella sp. | reverse complement strand
ACGGTTTCGTTCAATTTCAGGGTGATTTGATTTTCGGCATCCCGCGTGATCACAATTTCCACATCCGTGGCAATCGGAGCTTCCGCCAGGGTTAATACTCCGTGATACGTTCCGGCAATCGCCTTTGCATAATCGTCATCGTCATTGCTACATGATGAAAAACCAATGCACAAGGATGACAAGAACAACATAAAAAACAGTCTAAATTTCGAGTTCATAAGAATTATAATTTTAAATTTGCTGCAAAGATATTCTTTTTTGCTCATTAATACCTCATAAAAACTTCCCATTTTATCCAATCAAATGCGAAGAAAATCAAAAAAAATATTTTTGAGCAGAAAAATAGCGTTTAGTTAATGAAAAAACATGTACCTTAGCCGCATTATTTTATCGCATAAAAAAAAACGGTAAAATAGTAGGTTTATAACTAAATATGTATTTATGATGAAGAAGAAATTTGACATGGAAAAAGGTATAATTACCTGTATTGTATCGTTCTTTGTACTCTCCGCAGCCTTTACCGGATGCAGTAAGAATTACGATTATGAAATAAGTGCTCTGGGAAAGAAAACCGATAGTCTTGCACAAGCGATACAAGCGATACAATCGGTACAAAGTGCGATTGCAACTATTCAATCCGCTATAGGTGGAATACAAACCACTGTAGGTGGAATACAAACCACTATAGGTGGACTGAAAAGCATATCCACTGTTGAGCCTACGGCGACAGGCTATTTACTCACCTTAAGCAACGGTGAATCTTATTTGATTAATCATGGCACTTCAGGGACGCTCTGGACGATCGGTCCCGAAATTCCTACCGGGACTCACTTGGATAGTGTATGGTATATGAATGGCTTCAAATTTGAACCTGAACGCACAGCCATACCGAGAGACGGTCTTGCCGGAGCGCAGGGCGAATCGGGAAGAACCATTCCCGGCAGGGCGCCGGGTATCAATGAGGAGACGAACTGTTGGGAATTTTATGAATGGAGCGAGGAGGCGAACGACTATGTCACCAGAGCAACGGACATTAATGTAAATGGCGTTTCCTATATTACCGAAAAAAATGACACTCAATGGAGTTTATGGCTTAAAAATCTGGATGGAGAAGGTTATCGGGAGATCGTCCTTCCGAAAACTCCCACTGCCGGCGGCGGCAGCGTGGGAAGTATCGGTCTGATCGGTTACGTTAGCACAGCCGCGGCCACCATTTCCCTTGGCGCATCTATTGCGGATTTATCGATCACTTGCTGGTATATTGACTCCATTTACAATGTGACGCAGAGCGAAAAATTAACCGTTCCATGGAGCGGTCGGAAACAGGTATCTACGGGGCAGGTACTGACCTTGCTGGGCAAAAGTGACACAGCCCTTGTCGTTACTGCCGATCCGCCTCTTTCAAGTGCAAACATACAAAACGTGGTTCTTAAAAACTCGAAAGGCGAAAAATCACCTTTGGTGCTGGAGACTCCCAGAGAATATACAGGACTGTTGACCAGGAGTGAGGTTCCCGGAGGACCGGTCTATCTGGTACCTTTCTCGGTAGATGCCTCTCAGACTTACTCGAACAGGAGTAGCTTCGACAATAAATTCAGAACGGGCGCCGTGTATTATCTGGAAGATACGGTTCGTAGCATCAAGTCTAATTATTCCTCATTTTCGATCACAACGACAACGGGTTCCGCGGCTCCTGTGGCTTCCGTTGCATCTGTTAACGGAGCGGCAGCTGTTAGCGGAGTATATACGGTAACGGCCGGAGTGAATGATACGATTGGTTTTGATAACGGGCGCTATGTGTATGATTATAGAATAGACAGCATCCCTGGCGGTGGAAATAATGAACTTATTAATATTGATAATGCGAACGGCCTCTTTACTATACAGTCGGACACCTGTCGGTTGGTGATTCGGAAACTTCATGTGGATGGAAAAATATATAACGATACGATTACCGTCGCAGCAAATTGATTGATTTTACATTATCTATTGTAGAAGAGCAGACTTTCGGGTCTGCTTTTTTTTGCTCCGTTTGGTTGGAAATCGAAAGGCGACAGTCAAGAATGAAAAAGGGGAACAAGTGACTTCACGTCCCCTCATTCCCCGGATAGATAAACCCCAAAGTGAAAAACATAAATTCAATTCATCACTTGTTTTTATTCGGAGACGGGCGATCATTTCTGTGCATATGATGATTGCTGCCTCTCATAAACTCCTTCATAAACTTAAAATCCGCCTCCTGATATTTATATAGTTTCACGGGCGAGAGTATGTGTTTAAATTTCTCGTAATATTCTTTTTCCAGTTGCGCCTCTTTGATGCGGGTTTCGATGCTGCAATCAATCAGTTTTAAACAGGCTGCATCCGACAGGGTCTCTTGCGACCGGCTTATCCGTATTAATTTCCGGCATTCCTGTCCAGCCTCAAACTGTTTTTGTTTCAATTCATTGTCCAACGGAATAAATTCTGCCGCCTCGTCAGCCGTCAGGCCGATTTCAGCTGTGATATAGGCATTTCGTTTTGCCTGGAACGCCTGCTTGTCAAATTTTTGCGCATCATCCTTTTGTTCCTGAGCGGTTACGAAATGACCGGACAGCATGACGGCGATACATGTGATAAATAAATGCTGTTTCATCATATCATTCTATGTTTTCCAGTTCTTCGCTATACATATTATTATAATAGTCGCTTTCCAAATACTCCAGATATTCCGAATCGTCTTCCATAAGCGTGGCCAGTATTGGCTCCGGAGAAGTGGTCTGCACATATAAAGGTTCTTCTTGGAATTTGTTTTCTCCTGCCGGTTGCAGAAGGGTAAATACCTTAAAAAGAAATATCAACCCGACAAAAACGCCCGCCATATACAACCATGGACGGATTCGCTCATAAAGAGAAATCACCTTGGTCTCTTCGCACGGTTTTTCGGGAAGCCGGCTCATGATTTGTTCGGTGAGTTCTTCCAGGTAACCTTCCGGAAGTTTAAAAGGATTGGTTCCTTTTAATTCATCCAATTTTGTCCGTTTTATTTCCATTATATTCGTGTTCTAACATCATTTTGACTGCTATAAACCGAAAAGGTTTAAATATCGCTTGTTAAAAAAGCCTCGATTTTTTTTGCCGCATGGAAATAGGATGCTTTCAGGGCGCCTACGGAAGTGCCTAATATTTCGGATATTTCCTCATATTTCATATCATCGTGATACCTCATCGTAAATACAATCCTTTGTTTCTCAGGCAAACTCAAAATGGCTTCCTGCAATTTCAACTGGAGGGCATCCCCGTCAAAATATTCATCCCCTTTCAGTTTGTCCAACAGGAAGGCGTCCGTATCGTCGATCGAAATCTGGTTCATGGCCCGTTGCCGGTTCAGGAACGTAATGTTTTCATTGATGGCAATCCGGGATATCCAGGTGAAAATCTTCGCCTCTCCGCGGAAATGCTCCACATTCATCCATGCTTTCATGAACGTATTCTGCAATACGTCATTTGCGTCGTCGTGAGATACTCCCATCCGGCGAATCAACCAATATAATTTTTCACTATACGCTTCAACCACTTGAGCAAACGCTTTCCGTTGTGTTTCCGGGTTGCGTAACCTTTCTACAATGTCCTCTTCTATCAATGGCTGCATCAAATTCATTTTTTCAAGGCGTAAATATAACTAATTTATATAGAACAGGGCACGAAGATGGCAAAAACGATTTGTTAACAAACTGTAAGCGCCGGACAAACCCGTCTATTTCTTTCTATCTTTGTGTCGATTTGATTATTTCAGAGTATACATTTTTAATTTAGTTTACATGAAGAAAAAACAATGGAACGAGCGCCGGGCTTTTCGCTTTAAGCGATTTGCCCGGAAGGCTTACAGTGCATTCAACAGTATGCACAAAGTAGTGAATATCGGTGTGGTTGCGAGTTGTATGCTCACTTTCGCCCCTATTGCCCAAACCTCTGCGCAGCGTGTTGCCACAGAACAACAGCTTGAACAACTGTTGGAAGAGGATTTGGAAGAAGTAACCGTGACGGCCTCGCGCGTGGAAACGCCGATCGGGCGGACGGCCAAGTTGGTGACCGTTATCACCAAAGCGCAAATAGAACAGGCGCCTGTTCAAAGTATTGAAGAATTGCTTCATTATGTTGCCAATATCGACGTCATCCAACGGGGTGGACACGGCGTACAGGCAGACATTTCCATCCGGGGCGGCTCGGCCGACCAGACCGCCATCCTTCTGAACGGTATTAACCTTACCAATCCTCACACCGGACATTTTAATTTCGACCTTCCGGTCAATCTTTCCGACATCGAACGCATTGAGGTCATTCACGGGCCGGCGGCATTAGTGTATGGTTCCGGAGCCTTTTCCGGCGGAATAAACATTATCACCAAAAAAGAAATCGATTCCCGGCTGTATGCAGATGCGAAAGCCGGTATGCACGCACTTCACGAGGCGGAAGTACGCGCGGCTGCCGGGTTGGGGCAAACGAAAAACAGTTTGTCCGTCGGTTATCAGGCTTCCGACGGGTATATCGAACATAGCGATTATAACCTGCTTGACCTTCTCTGGCAGACCAGAGTGGATCTCCGGGAAAAATCCTGCGTTGATTTACAGCTGGGATACAACCGAAAAAGATATGGCGCAAATACTTTTTATTCGGCGCTATATCCGGATCAATACGAGCGTACAAGCGCTTATGTAGGGTCAGTGAAAGGCACGTTCGGGAGTGTGTTGAAATTCATCCCGATCCTTTACTGGAACCGGCATTATGACCGGTTCGACCTGATCAAAGATACGGAAACCGGAAGAAATTACCACCGGGGAGATACGTACGGAACCAATCTGATTTTTCAGTATACATCCCGGCTCGGAGTGACCAATCTCGGCGGAGAATGGCGGCGCGAGGCGATCGTAAGCAGTAAATTAGGGCATCCGATGGCTACTGCACAAGGACATTATACGTGTTATGACGAGCGCACCAATACCGGCGTGACGTTGGAGCATACGGCCGACTGGGAACATTTTGTCGCATCGGCCGGCGTATTGATGGATCATACTACACTCTTAAGCGGCGTTCGTTTCTATCCCTCGGTCAGTGCGGCATACCGCCCCCATCCGGCCGTCCGGATTTTTACGACCTGGAGCCGTTCGACCCGTATGCCCACCTTCACGGATCTGTATTATACGACCGAAACGCATACCGCCAACGAACAATTAAAACCGGAAAGCTCGGAGTCGGTCGATGTGGGCGTCAAGTACAATCATCCCTTTGTGAGTGCCTATCTCACAGGCTATCGGATGTGGGGGCGTGATATTATTGACTGGGTCAGGGAATCCGGCGACGACAAATGGGCTTCGTGGAATTTGACCGAAGTCGATAAAGTGGGCGTGGAAGCCGGTCTGACGTTCCGTCCGGGAAATCGCTGGCCGGCTCTGGGTGAACGTTCCGTCGTATCCTTCCAGTATGCCCGCATGAATCAGACTTGCGACACCAGGGGGTTGGAATCCAGATATTCCCTGAATTACCTGCGCGACAAACTGACGGCGCATTGTCTCCATCTCATTTATAAAGGTCTTTCGGCCGGTTGGTATTTCCGTTTTCAGAAACGAATGGGCGTTTTTCGCCAATATGAGCATGGCGTTGATGCCGGATTGCAACCTTATCCCGCTTTTTCGACCCTTGATCTGAAACTGAACTACGAATGGAAGAGGTGGAATTTATATGTGAACCTGAATAATCTGTACGATACGTATTATTATGACATCGGCAATGTGCCGCAAGCCGGATTTTGGCTGATGGCCGGGGTCAGTTACAGGTTGGCACGCAGATGACACAGATGACGCGGGTTTACGCGGATTTGAAAACGCCGGTGAATGGTTCGTTTTCCCACCTGCGTAAGCCCCGCGTTATCCGTGTCGTTCGCCTTCCACCGGAGACTCCAGTCGCTTGGCTTCGTCCCATAAGACGTCCATTTCGGCCAGCGTCATATCTTTCAGGGAACGGCCTTGCCGGTGAGTCTGTTCTTCCAGGTAATTAAACCGGCGGATGAATTTTTGATTCGTTCGTTCCAGGGCATTGTCGGGATTCATCTTGTAGAGCCGGGCGGCGTTTATCATGCTGAAAAAGAAATCCCCGAACTCCGCTTCCATCCGGTCGGCATCCATCCGGTCGATTTCGTGCCTGAGTTCGTTCCATTCTTCCCCAACTTTATCCCAAACCTGCTCCCGCTGCTCCCAGTCGAAGCCGGCGTTTCGCGCCTTGTCCTGTATCCGGTACGCCTTGACGAGCGAGGGCAAGGCGGACGGGACACCGGCTAATACGGTTTTATTGCCGCCTTTTTCCTTCAGTTTGAGTTGTTCCCAGGACTGTTCCACCGTCCGGCTGTCTCCGGCATGGGCGTCGGCGAAGACGTGCGGATGGCGGTAGATCAGCTTCTCGCAGAGGCTGTCGCAGACGTCGCGGATGTCGAAGGCGCCCCGTTCTTCTCCTATTTTGGCATAAAAGACGATATGAAGCAGCAGGTCTCCCAGTTCCTTGCGGATGTCGTCCGGGTCGTCGCGCATGATGGCGTCGCACAGTTCGTAGGTCTCTTCGATCGTATTGGCACGCAGACTTTCGTTGGTTTGTTTCTTGTCCCACGGGCATTTCTCCCGCAGTTCATCCATGACGTCGAGCAGCCGCCCGAAAGCGGCTAAACGTGCTTCTTTAGCAGATTTTTCCATCATTATTTCCGATAATTTTTCAATCCGTATTCGAGAAACCGCACATAGGCGTCAACGTCTTGGTCGTAGGCACGGGAAGGCGCGAGCGGCCGGCCGTCGCCATCCAGGATGACGTAGAACGGCTGCGCATTGGCGCCGAATTTATGGCGCTGGAGGTAACTCCACTTGTCGCCCACGGTTTTCAGCGTGCGCTGTTTGCCGTTTTCCGTGAGGGTGACGGATTGCGGCAGCCTGTCTTTATCGTCAACCATGAGAGAGATCAGCACAAACCGTTCGTCCAGCAGGGCTTTCACTTGCGGATGCGTCCAGACGGCGGCCTCCATCTTGCGGCAATTCACGCAGCCGTAGCCGGAGAAGTCGATCAGCGCCGGCCGGTTGACTTTCCGGGCATATTCCATACCGGCGTCGTAATCGTCGAAAACGGCGCGTACCTCATCCTGATAGAGGTTGAAGTCTTGCGTGTAGAGCGGTGGAGCGAAGGCGCTGATGGCTTTGAGCGGCGCCCCCCACAGACCGGGAACCAGGTAGAGGGCGAAGGCCAGCGAAACGATGGCCATGAACAGGCGGGGGATGGAGACATGGCGCAGTTCGTCGTCGTGTCGGAAGCGGATTTTCCCCAGCAGATAACCTCCCAGCAGGGCGAAGATCACGATCCAGAGGACGAGGAACACTTCGCGGTCTAAGAGGCGCCAGCCATAGGCCAGGTCGGCAACGGAAAGGAACTTCAACGCCAGGGCGAGTTCGAGAAAAGCCAGTACGACCTTGACGGATTGCAGCCAGCCGCCCGCCCGCGGCAGGTTTTGCATGAGGTTGGGGAAGATGGCGAACAGGGCAAACGGGATGGCCAGCGCCAAAGCGAATCCGGTCATGCCGACGGCCGGCCCCAGGATGCCGCTGCCGGAGGCGGCCTGTACCAGTAGCGTCCCGATGATCGGGCCGGTGCATGAAAAAGATACCAGCACCAGCGTAAAAGCCATAAAGAAGATGCTCAGGAAGCCGGACGTAGCCTCGGCCCGGGCGTCGATACGACTGCTCCACGATGCCGGCAGCGCAAGTTCGAAGGCGCCGAAGAAGGAAATGGCAAACACGGTCAGGAGCAGGAAAAAGAGGATGTTGAACAGCGCGTTGGTCGAAAGGCTGTTCAGTGCGCCGGCGCCAAAGAGGCCGGTGATCAGAAGCCCCATCAGGAGATAGATCACGAGGATGGAGAGGCCGTAGACGATGGCGTCGCGAACGGCCTTTTTCCGGTTGGCCGTCCGTTTCAGGAAGAAACTGACCGTCATGGGGAGCATCGGCCAGACGCAGGGCGTGAGCAGGGCGATCAGTCCGCCGGCGAATCCGGCCCAGAAGATGAACCACAGGGAGGCGTCGCGGGCGTTGGCCGTCGGGTCGCCAAAGGCTTTGAGTTCGGCGATCACGGGCGTCCACAGATTGGCGGTCGCGGGCGGCAGGGCGGGGGAGAAGTCGGACGTTGGCCGGACGGATGGCGACGGGTGCGCGTCCGCGTCCGCAACCGGAACGACCGGGTCGGCCTCCGCAACGGACGCTACCGTATCCGGCTGAGCGGGCTGCGAGGCGGCATCGGCGGTTTCTTCCGCAGACGGTACGTTTTTCGCGTGGTTGCGGTCGAAGGCAAACGATATGCGCTCCGGCGGCAGGCAACTCTCGTCGTTGCAGGCCATGAATTGCAGTTCGCCGACGAGTTTGAACCGTTTCGGATCGGTTATTTTCAGTTTCTGCGTGAAAGTGACTTTGCCCGCATACCAGCGGAGGTTCATGTCGAACAGGTCGTCGTGCACTTCGACGGGAGCGACCGAGGCGGCAGGTGCACCTATCAGTTCGACGCCGGTTTTTGTCCCGTAGGTAATGCCGGTGGAGATGGGGCCGCCTTCGGGCAGGTTCATGTCATACACGTGCCAGCCGGGGTCGGCCGTGGCGGTAAAGTGGAGTTCCTGTTCGGCGGCGGAGGCGTTGGTCAGCCGGATGTCCCATTTCACGGGCGTGAGGATCTGTGCGTGTGCCATGCCCGCCGTCAGACAACAGGCAAAGAAGAAAAACAGTTTCTTTATCATATCAGTCGGTTTTTTGTCGAAGCAAAGATACGGCGTTTTGAGATTCAACACCCGCCTTTAGTGTTTTTTTATATTCTTAGTGTGGGGTTTGAGTAAAATTAAGTTTACTACATGACAAAAAAAGTTGCTTTGTTATAAACAATTGAATATCAACAAAAAAAGTTGCTTTTTTATTTGGAAAAGACCTTGAAATTTTGTATCTTTATAGCTGAATCTCAAGGT
>JAITPV010000014.1 GCA_031289275.1 Tannerella sp. | reverse complement strand
TGAAAACCTGACAGGTTTAGACAAGTCGAAAGTCGAAAATCGCAAGTGATTTGACTTTCGACTTTTTTTCCGTACACCTTGATGGAACGCGGATGACACGGATAACGCGGATGCTCACGGATTTTAAAAATCCGCGTTATCCGTGTCATCCGCGTTCCATTTCGCGGTACTTGATCCGAAGTGACAAGCAGTTTCCCGAAATATAAAGTCTTTTTATCCGCAACGGAATGCCGAATTTAGTTGCTGCAATAAATATGTTATCAGTTGTTTACATGAAATGTTTCCGGAGAAGGATTTCCTGTTATTGTTTTTCCCGATGCTGAAAATCGAAGAACAACGGGCTGTTATACAGTATCACCGTATCATTTAAAGCCGTACTTTTACACCTGATTTTTAAATTGATGAAGATATGAAAAAGAAAGAAAAAATGAAAAGAATTTTAATTTTGGGAGTATTATTGTTTTTTATATCAAGTGTTTATTCACAAGTAGGAATCAATACGGAATCTCCGAATGAATTAACGAGTCTGGATGTTCAAAATGCAGTGGACAGTAACGGCGATACCATTTTTCACGGAATAATGATTCCCCGCATGACGGAAGCGCAACGGAATGCAATCGACGTATCGGACGATTCAATGGCCGAATCGCTGCTCATATACAACACTGACGAATCGTGCTACAATTATTTTATGAAATCGGAAGGCGAATGGCGAAGTCTTTGTGGCGCCCCCGGCAAGGCGGTTTTCACGATTGACTGCGGCAGCATTTCGGCAAACGGTCAATATATTGAAGGCATAGGCATGGATGTAATGAATTATCTGCACTTCACGGTAAATGTAACAAAACCGGGTACATATACGATACTTGCCACCTCGTCTCCTTCAAACGGCTATTCGTTTGTATCTTCGGGAATCTTTACCGATGCCGGCCTGCAGACGATAACCATTCCGGCGCAGGGAACGCCAAGACAGTCTCAAACCGACGCCTTTATTATTGTTGGCGGCACGGCGGACTGTTCTACAAGCATTGACGTCAAACCCAACCTCGCCGATTTCTCCATCGACTGTTCAAACGTGGTCGTGGCCGGCATTTATGTGAAAGGCCGGTCGCTGATAGCCACAAATCTGATTTCTATCCGTGTACGTGTGGACGGAAGCGGTTATTACGAAATCTCAACGCCGAAAACAAATGGCATATCGTTTTCCGCAAAAGGCGTGTGGCCTCCCGGAACATCGGGCACGCAGACTGTCGTACTCGCAGGATTCGGCACGCCTACAACAAACCTTGATTTCACGGTTGCAATAAACACCAATTCGCAGGCGGGAAATACAAGTTGTACCGCCACAATTCAAATGACTTTGCCCGCGATGACTTATGCAATCATCGGAGATGACGTCTGGTCGTGGCAAAATGCTGTACGCAGAGCGGCTTTCAATTCAAGTTCTTTCGGTCCGAACGGAAGGGTGAAAATTCAAAATCTGGAACAGCTGTGGTTAAGTACGAATATTGTGGAAGCAACAACCCGCTTGAACAGCGGATATACGGGTGGAGGATACTTCAATGCAAAACCGGATATAGTGCTGTTCTATGCTTACGGCTCCACTTTCGGAAGCAACACGACTGCCACGGCCAATCTTTCCGCAGCGCTGGCTAACTATGTGAATCAGGGCGGCTGTCTGATGTACGCCCCAAGAAGCGGCGAAACGGCGACCGCTCCCTGGACAAATCCCCTGCTCTCTGCCATATTTGGCGCTTCGTATGCAAAAGCACGGCGTCAGGCGCCGGGAACACACGATTCAACCGACGATGCTCCCTATATGATAAACAATCTGCCCAGCGACCCTGTGATAAATGGCCCGTTTGGAAATCTTGCGGGAAAACACTGGGGAGAAGACAATGCAACCGTCGAAACCATCATTCTCACCGGACTTCCGCCCAATTCGATACAGATTTGTTCTGCGTACAATGCCACCGGACACGATGATGTGAATCCCGACTATTCGACCGTATGGTACAACAGCAGCAAACATTTCTTCTATTTTGGCGATTCGACCGGCGCATCAAGCACGCAGATGTCGAATTATTCTTATCCTACCATTTACATTAACGGAGTGCCGTACAACAAGGCATACGGAAACACTAACATGTCTCCGGAAAGAGTGATTCCGTACTGCTACAATGCGGCGCTGGAATTAAACGCCTTGTCCTGGCTCATTTATAAAGCCGCCGCGAACGGAATAAATGCGCATTAATTTTATTCATACATTTTAAATTACTAATTTTGCGACTAAAAAAACGAGATAATGATACGATATGATTTTGATGAACTGATTGATAGAAAAGGTACTGAATGTATTAAATTCGACCTCCTCAACGAACGTTACGGGCGCGAAGACCTGTTGGCGCTTTGGGTTGCCGACATGGATTTTCGCACGCCCGATTTTATTGTTGATGCGCTGAAACAGCGTTGTGAACACCCTGTTTTCGGTTATACCTACCCTTCCAGTGACTATTACAACGGCATCATGAAATGGGTAAAGGAACTTTATGACTGGGAAATCAAACGCGAATGGTTAAGTTATATTCCGGGTATTGTCAAGGGAATAGCGTTTGTAATCGACCATTTCACCAAAACGGGCGACAAAATAATCATTCAGCCGCCTGTGTATCATCCTTTCCGGCTTGTTTCCGAACATCTGAAGCGCAAGGTTGTCAACAATCCGCTGAAACTTGTCAAAGGCTGTTATCAAATGGATTTCGACAATCTTGAATCCGTGATTGACGAAAAATGCAAGGTACTGATTCTTTCAAATCCGCACAATCCCGGCGGAATAGTGTGGAGCAGGGGAACTTTGCAAAAACTTGCGCATATATGCCGGAAACATGGCATACTGGTTATTTCCGACGAGATTCATGCCGAAATGGTCTATCCCGGCTATACCCACTATCCGTTTCCGACGGTTTCCGAAGAAGCGGCTTCGTGCAGCATCACCTTCATGGCGCCAAGCAAAACATTTAATATTGCCGGGATAATAACGTCATATTCAATTATCCCGGACGAAAAAATCAGGAAAGAGTTCTATTCTTTCATGAGAGCGGGCGAATTTGAGGAAGGTTCAATATTCTCATATACGGCAACTGTTGCCGCATACAGTCACGGTAATGAATGGCGGAATCAGATGCTTGAATATGTGATGGGGAATGTATATTTTGTTTATAAATTT
>JAITPV010000166.1 GCA_031289275.1 Tannerella sp. | reverse complement strand
ATCCGCAGCCACGATGTCCCTGTCGGGCATGGCAACGATGGAAATGTCGCGGTAAAAGAGCGGTTGCCCGTCCTCCCCCATGCGAAGGTTGGAAGGAAAGGGAAGTTGCCGGTTCAGCTGTCCCGGTCCCTCTGCGTGGATTTCGGCAAACGCCAGCTTCTGCTGACCTTCTTCGGGCGTGACCCACGGCGCTGCGGAACCCGAGGTGCCAATGCAAATGCCCAAATCAAGTCCCAGTCGCTTACATTCCGAAACGGCATGAGCCACCATTGCATTCCATTCCGGCGAAGCCAGTTCAAGATAGGCATAGTTCGACAGGCGCGGTTGATTGCCGCCTGTTCCGAAATCTGCCAGAATAAGCCGCTGAATCTTTTTTGCCTTCATTTCTTCCATGTCGCGCGTGATGGCTTCCCTATTAGTTTCACACTGAAGCCACCACCACCATGCACCCGTATGGTACGACGAGTCGGGCGAAAAGAAAGCTTTTTCATCCGGCGCAGAACCTGTTTCCGCAGTTCGGGAAATACAACTTGTAAATAAACAGACAAATGCTGCTATAACTGCTAACATAGAACGGTTTAAAAACATAACTTTATTTATTAAAACCTAATCATATTACCACCACAACCAGTAAAACACGACCAATATGGCAATCAGCACCACGGACAGGATATTGAACAGGGGCGTGGTCTTAAACAAGCCTGCATACAGGTTGATATGTTTTTCTTTATCCGGTTTGTTTTCCCTGATAAACAACATCAAGCACAGGCACAGGATAAAGACGAGTCCCATCCGGTCCATCCAAGGAAGCGAAGGGCACAGGAATTTGAGTATCAGGGAGCCGGCAAAAGAAGCGCCCGCCGCCGCCAAAGCGCCGTTGGCTGTCGCCCGTTTGTAGAAGAACCCCGCTAAAAAGATAGATAAAGCGCCCGGACTGATAAACCCTGTAAATTCTTGAATATATTGAAATGCCTGGTCAAGACCCGACAGCATGGGCGCGATGCAGACAGCGATGCACAGGGCGATAAAACTGACGAAACGTCCGGTTCGCACCAATTCCTGCTGGTTTGCTTTTTTCTTGAAAGAATGATAGATATCCATTGTAAAAATGGTAGACACGCTGTTCATCATCGAAGCCAGCGAACTGACAATGGCGGCTATCAACGCGGCAAAAGCAATCCCTTTCACCCCGACAGGCAACAGATTGCTTACTAACCATGGATATGCTTCGTCCGATTTCTCCAACGGCGCATGCAAGGCCGCAGCGGCGATGCCCGGTATGACTACTAATAACGGGATAAATAATTTAATGAACCCGGCGAAAATCATGCCGTATTGCGCTTCTTTCACCGATTTGGCGGCTAAAGCCCGTTGGATGATGTACTGGTTGCAACCCCAGTAATACAAATTGGCCACCCATAATCCGCCGATGATAACGGATATACCGGGTAAGTCCATATATCCCGGATCGGATTTGTCCAGAATAAGATGAAACTTGTTTCCGGCCTCGTTGTACAAGTGTGACACACCTTTCCACAGTCCTTCGCCTTCGCCCAACAGGTTCAAGGCTGCATACAGCGTCAAGAAACCGCCTGCTATCAGGACGACAACCTGTATGACGTCCGTCAACGCTACCGCTTTCAGTCCTCCATGTATGGAATAGATACCGGCGAACAGCGCCAGACAAAGCACGCTGACCCATACCGGCAAGCCCGTTACCTTTTCTATGGTCAGCGAGCCGAGATATAAAATGGAAGTCAGGTTGATAAAGATAAATACCAGCAACCAGAAAAAAGCCATCACCATTTTTACTCTCCCGTCGAAACGTTCTTCCAGAAATTGCGGCATGGTATAGATTTGTTTTTTCAGGAAAATGGGAATAAAAAACTTGGCCACAATGATAAGTCCTAAAACCGCTATCCATTCATAGGTGGCGATTCCCAAACCAATGGCATAGCCCGAACCCGACATTCCCACGAACTGTTCTGCTGAGATATTGGACGCGATGATAGACGCGCCCACAACCCACCAGCTTAATCCCCTTCCTGCCAGAAAATAGTCGTTTGCATCTTTTTTTTCTCCTTTTTTCGTGCGGGATACATACAAGCCGATAAACAGGATCAGGAGACAGTAAGCGGCACAAATAAGAATGTCAATTGTTGTCATAATTTCTATTGTTTAATGTTTAATAAGGTGGCGACAAACAAACTTCCGCTCAAGGGAAAACGCTCCTTTTCCTCGTCGGACAGTCCGTCTCGCGCCGTGGTTATGTAAAGTTCATTCATCCGTTTGCCTCCAAAAGCGCAGGAAGCGACAAGAGGCGTCGGCACGTCTATTTTATCCGTTAATTTTCCGGTTTCAGGATTCCAGACATACACGCCAAAACCACCCCAATGAGCCACCCAGAGAAATCCACGGTCGTCTATCGCCATTCCGTCCGGTACGCCGTATTCCTTCGGCACCTGTATGGCAATCTGTTGAGAATGAATCGCGCCTTGCTGTGCATCGTACGCAAACCGGTAAATACAACCTTGTCCGGAGTCGGCGTAATACATCGTATCTCCTGTGCGATTCCATACGATGCCGTTCGGAATACACTGATTTTCCAAGATTTTGCGACAGGAAAAATCTTTCTCCACACAATACAGCGAACCGGTTTTATCATGGTTGCTCCGGTGCATGACCCCCAACCATATCCGTCCTTCGGGCGACGACTTGCCGTCGTTGGTTCTTAATTCCGGCGTGATAGCGGGTAGGATGGTCAGCTCTTTGATGACGCCGGTTTTCAAATGATAAGAGACAAGCCGGTTTCTCAGGGCTAACCATATTTCGTCCGTCTTTTCCCTATTGGGGATAATCGTCGTCACCATGTCGGGAAGCGAATGGTCGGTCACGCTGTTTGTTTCCGGGTGATATTCGTGTAACAAAGCGTTATCAATATCCACCCACAGGAAAATCTCCTGATGAGGAAGCCACGTGGCGGCTTCCCCGATTTGGTCGTAACAGCGATATAACAAGGTGGATGTCATCTTCGTTTTATTCTTTTCAGTATTCATCTTGCATCAACGCAGAACGCCCGCCATCCATCAGGATGGTCGTTCCGCTGATAAAACGCGCCGACGGCGAAGCCAGAAACACACATAACGCCCCTACTTCTTCCGTTGTTCCGATACGTTTCATGGGATGCAAGTCGATGGTGCGTTGCCGTTCGGCTTCGGCGTCGGGATGGGTGTGAAACCATGCATCATTGCCGGCTGTATCAATAAATCCCGGAGCAATGCCTACCGTACGGATAACCGGCCCCCATTCGATGGTCAGGCTGCGGACTAATCCCGTAATGGCCGTTTTGGCGACATTATACGGGAAACAGCCGGGAATGCTGCTGAAAGCATGGTTCGAGGTCATAAGTAAAATGACCCCTTCGCCGCGCTGTTCCAAATAGGGTTTGCACAATAAGGCCAGACGCCAGTGTGAAGTCAGGTTTAAATCCAGATTGTATTGCCACATCTTTTCCGAACAATTCTCGGCGCCCTCGAAGACATTGATTCCGGCATTGGAAACAACTACATCTAATTGTCCGAACGTGTGTACCGTCTGTTCCACAAACCGTTCCAAGTCTTCCCGTTTCGTCACGTCCGCCTGTACATACAGCGATTGCCCGCCTTCTTCCTGTACGGTTTGTTTAAACCGGGTGATGCTTGTATCGTCTTCCGGCTTGCGTGAACAACCGGCTACACGAGCGCCGGCCCGGGCAAATGCTTTGGCCGTTCCCATCCCGATACCCGACGATACGCCGGTTATCAATACTACTTTGTCTTTGAAATCTATTATAAAACTCATAATCGTTTATATATAAAAGTTTGAAGGCGGGTTTGTAACAATACCGGGATGTTTTTCCATCTCTTCTTCAATCAAATCGACACCCAAGCCCGGACGTTCCGAGAGGTGCAAATAACCTTCATGAATCATTTCCGAAACAGGGTGGTCGATCACCGTATCCCGCCAAGGCACGTCATTATACATAAATTCCTGCCTGAAGAAATTGGGAATCGTGGCGCACACATGCGCCGAGGCAAGGGTGGACAAAGGCCCATTCGGGTTATGGGGCGCTATCAGCACATTATATGCTTCCGCCATCGTCGCCATGCGTTTCATTTCGGAGGGGCCGCCGCAACGGGTGATGTCGGGCATGATGATGTCGCAAACGTGTTTTTCGAGCAGGGAACGGATGCCGAAGCGGGTATAGTGCCTTTCGCCCACACAAATAGCCACGCCGGAAGGTATCCGTTCGCGCATGGCACGCAGGGTCTGCGAACTTTCCGGGCCGGCCGGTTCTTCGTACCAAGTGATATTCAACGCTGCCAGACGTTCAGCCATCCGGACGGCAATCCGGTAGTTCAGCATGGCATGGGTTTCGATCATGATGTCAAATTCGGGACCTACCGCATCCCTGACCGCTTTGGATACGTCAAAAGCCAAATCCTGTTGCTGGGGCGTCAATGTTAGGTTGGACGCCAAATTCTCGCCGTAAAGGTAATTCGTATGCGCAAAAGGGTCGAATTTCAAGCCGGTGAAGCCGTCTTCTTTCAGTTTAAGGGCTTGCGCCGTATAATCGGCAACGTTGTGCCCACCCCCGATAAACCAGTAATTGGCATACAGGAGGATATCTTTACGATAGTGACCGCCCAAAAGTTCATAACACGGCACGCCCAACTTTTTTGCCTTCAAATCAAGCAATGCCATGTCTATTCCGCTTATCGCACATAAAGAAGCGCCGTAAGGCCCTATCCAGTTGAGGTCGCGGTACAGTTTTGTCCATATAAAATCCGTTTGCATCGGATCCAGTCCGATAATTCGCTCGCCGACATGTTTTGCCGCCGCATATACGACAGGACTTCCCGGCCAGTTCGTTGCTTCGCCCACGCCCGTGTATCCTTCGTCCGTATAAATCTTAAGTAATGTCCAGTTGTACTTGACGCCCTGAACCAACCATACTTTTACATCCGTTATTTTCATCTTGTTTCTATTTTTATTTTTTTACATAATACCATACTTGTCAAACGCATCGCGGGCTTTCATGCCTTCCTGTATCTTGCGCAGCACCATGCGTTCGCCCCTTGCCTTTTCGAGTGCAGCCGTGAACACGTCGTTTTCTATTTTCCGGGGAACGACGCAAACACCGTCCATATCTCCAATCACAATGTCTCCGTCCCGAACGACGACGCCTTCCATTTCGATCGGCACGCGGAAATCAATCACTTTCCCGCGCGGCGCCTGATCTTGCGCATAAGGGCCATACGAGAAACAGGGGAAATTCAGCGCCAGAATACCTTTCGTATCGCGTGAATAGCCGTTGACCACCGCCCCCGCCGCTTTGCACCGGATAGCCCGTGCACTCATCAACTCGCCCCACAAAGCGTACGCCGGAGAAGAGCCGGAACATACATATACCTCGTCTTCCTTTAAATCGTCCAGCGCTTCGAGCATCAACCCGAACGATTTCTTTAATACCGGATTCTCGCCTGCATCGTATGCAAGCACATCGGTTTCCAATACCGTCATTGCCCTGCCTGCAAGGGTCATATCCTCGCGGAGAGGACGGATGCGCGGCGGCAAGAACTGATGCGTATATCCCATCTTATCCATAATGTCTCCTACCACAGCGGTGTAGAGTTCTTCTTTTATCAAACGAAATAGCGTTTTGTCATCTGTCCATTCATCTCCAATCATTATTTTCTTGTATTTGTTTCGGTTCATTCCGCAAAGATAATAAATTTCCGTTATCAGACTTGTGCAACGAAACAAAGAATAATTGATCCCGGATTGTCCGTCCTGTTTTTTATCTGTAAAAAAGGACGCCACACATCATTCTCCATTCTCAATTCCTCTTGTAATCATCATTCTTAATTTCTTTCCCCTTTGTCTGAACTGTGATTTCAATATGATTTCAATGATTTTCATGATTAAGAAAAATCATATGAATCAAAATAATCACTTTAAAATCACAGTTCAGACGGGATGCGGTCGCCGCCGTGCCTGCCGTTGTACAGACGTTGCGCGCAACGTCTGTACGGGATACCGTGTGGTCGCCGTGTTCATCCGTTGTAGAGACGGTGCATGCACCGTCTCTACAAATGGCCGCCGTGTTTCCGTATTCGATCTAAGTACATGACAAAAAATCAAAGACATTAAAATCGAGTTTGGTAAAAGGATTCGGCAATGCAGCGGCAATAGTTTGTAATCCATATTTAAACAGGCTTTTAGCTCTGTATCCGTGTTTTTTAATTTTTATCTGTTTAATGTTTTCGTGGGCGTAAATTCCAACGACATACGCC
>JAITPV010000180.1 GCA_031289275.1 Tannerella sp. | reverse complement strand
AACAAACAGAAAATGAAAAAAAATCTCAACAGGACAAAAAGACTGCAAGCAGTCGCTTGTCATTTATCATTCGCCGCCATGTTTTGGCTGGCAGGTTGTTCGTCTCCGGTGTTGGAAGTCGAACTGGGGAGTTTGGACATGACCGCTTTTTCCTCCGGCTGGAGCGAGACAAAAGCGAATCTGTCCGTATCGGGAAAAACCTTGTCGATCGCCGGCAAGGCATACGACAAAGGCGTGGGAACACATGCCGGCAGTGAGGCATACATCCGTCTGGACGGCCACAAGGGACGATTCACCGCTTATGCCGGCGTGGACGATCAGGCGAATGAACAGGCCTCCGTTATCTTTTACCTGTTCACCAACAAAGGCGTCGCCTTCAACAGCGGCATCATGCACAAGGGCGATGCGCCCCAATACATCGACATTGACCTGAAGGGCGTCACCGAACTTTACTTAGTCGCCGATCCGTCCTCCGACGGCAATGCCAACGATCATGCCGACTGGGTGGATGCCACGTTCACAGTGCGGACGCCGCCCGTCGCCATGAAAAACGACGTGGAGGAGGAACGCTATATCCTGACACCGGCGCCATCGCCCGTACCGCGTGTCAACGGCGCAAAGGTAACCGGCGCCTCGCCGAACAAACCCTTCCTGTACACCATCGCTACATCCGGCGAACGCCCTATGTCGTTCAGTGCGGAAGGATTGCCGGAAGGTCTGACGCTCGATCAGGACAAAGGCATTATCACCGGTTCGTGTGCGCAGACCGGCAGGTATCTTGTTTTCGTCACGGCGACCAACAGCCGGGGCGAGTGCCACGATATAATCGAAATTGTGATCGGCGAAGGTCTTGCCCTGACGCCCCACATGGGCTGGAACAGCTGGTATATCTATCAATTAGGCATCACGCAGGAAATCATGGAAAAAAGCGCCCAAGCCATGTATGACAAAGGATTGGTGAACTTCGGCTATTCGTATGTCAATATTGATGACGGTTGGGAAATCAAGGCCGACAGTGACGACCCTGTTATTGGCGGTGCGATGAGACATCCGGACGGCACGATTCGAACCAACAAGAACTTCCCTGATATGAAAGGCATGACCGATTATATTCACCGGCTGGGACTGAAAGCCGGCTTGTATTCCTCTCCGGGCAAGACTACGTGCGGAGGACATTCCGGTTCTTTAGGACACGAAGCGCAGGATATTCAATCCTATGTCGACTGGGGATTCGATTTCCTGAAATACGACTGGTGCTCTTACGGCAATGAAGTGTCGTCCGATGATTCGGATAACTTGAAAAAACCGTATTTGTTAATCTCTCAACTCATAAAGGCGGCGAAAAGGGATGTTGTGCTGAATATGTGTCAATACGGTATGGGGGAGGTATGGAAATGGGGTAAGTCGGTCGGCGGCAACTCCTGGCGGACAACCGGCGACCTCGGATGGGACACGCAAAGCCTCTCGGCAAACATGTTCAGTATCGGATTCTTTCAGGAACAAATCAGAGATTACTCCGGCCCCGACGGATGGAATGACCCGGATTATCTGCTTTTCGGTAATATATGGGACTGGAAAAACCAAAAGGTAGTGCTTTCGCCTTATTCACCAAGCGAACACTATACCTGCATGACGCTCTGGTGTATGATGTCGGCGCCTCTGATTTTCAGTGGAGAGATAATCTCTCTGGACGATTTCACTCAAAATATCCTCTGTAACGCTGAAGTGATAGATATTAATCAGGATAAACTGGGGAAACCGGGTTATAATATCCTGAATAAAGACTTGGTGGAGATTTGGAAAAAGGAACTTTCCGACGAAAGTACGGCCATTGCCATTTTCAACAGACGTCCGACGAAATCAACCATCAGCGTGGACTGGAACGCTCTGGGTTATAACGAAAAATATCAAATCCGTGATTTGTGGCGGCAGACTGATTTGGGCAAAACCGCCGATGTGACCTCTTTCGATATTCCCCGCCACGGCTGTGTGATGTTGAAAATGTATGGTGGTATGGAATAAACCGATTTAAGAAATATAATATGAATTTAAACAGTATCAAAATGAAGAAGAAATTGAATTTTAACAGGACGCAGACGCACAACGTACGTCGGCGGGTTTTGACGGCAGCTATTTGCGTGCTGGCCGTCTTGTTTACGAAGTCCGGAACGACAGCCCAGAATATTGTCGCCATATTCGGGCAGGAAAA
The DNA here is from genome assembly GCA_031289275.1 of Tannerella sp. GTDB lineage: Bacteria > Bacteroidota > Bacteroidia > Bacteroidales > Tannerellaceae > Tannerella. The sequence continues at coordinate 7,223 of JAITPV010000180.1, read as the reverse complement.
GATTGAAAAAACCGATGAAGGAGAAGTGTTTCACCATTTCAGGGAAGGACTTGTTCTGCCGGCGAGCGGAGTTAATCCGGGCGTACTTTTCAATGCACAGGACATGATCGCATGGATGTATGCCACCGACCGGTTCGTCACGCCGAAAGCAGGAGATTCCCTCCGTTACGTTTATCCCAATGCACTGACTGCCGCCCGGAACATTCCTTCGGATGCCCGGCGTACCGGCCGGATGCGTCCGCAATTTCCGCAACTTCCCCTGTGGAAATGGGCGGAGATAGAAGTCGATTCGACCGGAAAATTTCAAAACATGTTTCTCCGTTCGGCCTATCTCTACACCGCATACCAATCGCCCACAGAGCAATATGCGCTGCTCGAAACGACCGGCGGAACCCGTACCTATATCAACGGAATGCCGCACGAAGGCGACCATTACGATTTCGGGTATACGCTCATTCCCATCAAACTGAAAAAGGGATTGAACGAAATGATTTATACGCCGGGACGTTTTGGCCGTGTGTCCGCCAAGTTGGTCAGACCGCTAAAAGCCGTCATGTTTACCCAGCGGGACATGACGCTGCCGGATCTGCTCATCGGCGGTGATTCGCCGCAATGGGCGGCGATACGGGTAATCAACATGTCCGAAAAAGCATTGAAAAATTTGACCATCCGCGCCCGGCTCGAAGACGGCAGTGTGGAGGAATACCGGACGGGCGAAGTGATGCCCATGTCCGTAAGGAAATTGAAATACCGGTTACCCTCGCTGCCGGACAGCAACCGTGAACCCGAACGCACAACGGCGACCATCGAATTACTTGACCCGTCGGGAAAAGTGATCGACCAAACTGTGATAAACCTGACCAAGGAATTGACCTCGAAGTACCATACACGCACGTTCGTCAGCCGGGTGGACGGAAGCGTACAGTTCTTCAGCGTCGCCCCGGCCCCACGCAATACTCCGGACGAAACCAAAGCCCTGACGCTCTCGGTGCATGGCGCCGGCGTAGACGCACGCAGTCAGGCCGGATGTTACACGCAGAGAGACTGGGTCGATGTCGTAGCCGCCACCAATCGCCGTCCTTACGGCTTCAACTGGGAAGAATGGGGACGTATCGACGCACTGGAAGTACTCGAAGAAGCCCGGCGCATCTATCGCCCGGATGCTTCGCGGATCTATCTCACCGGACACTCCATGGGCGGACACGGCACCTGGTTCCTGGGCACGACCTATCCCGATAAGTTCGCAGCCATCGCTCCGGCCGCAGGATACCCCGACATCGCCATCTACGGAAGGGGACGCACGGACGAGATGCACAGTAAACATCCGAAATATCAGGCTTTCGAACGTGCCGCCAACACCGGACGCACCCTTTCCCTGATTGAAAACCTGAAACAGTCGGGCGTATATATCCTTCACGGCTCGGCCGATAATGTCGTTCCGACCGATCAGGCGCGCCGTATGCGTGAAAAACTGGCCTTGTTTCATTCCGATTTCTGCTATTATGAATATCCCGACGGAGAACACTGGTTCGGCACCAACAGCGTGGACTGGTTCCCGATCTTTGAATTTTTTGCACGCCACACCATCCCGGAAACAAAAGAGGTGAAGGAAATTGACTTTTTTACCGCATCGCCCGCCGTTTCCGCTTCGGATTACTGGCTCCGTGTGGAACAACAGCAAACGCCTTGCCGCTTCACCAACGTGAAAGTCGGACGGAATGAAGACACGATCCGGATAGAAAAAGCCGAAAATGCGTCTTTGTTGGTGCTGGATATTCCCGCATTGGAACCGGCTTCGGACAAGATGTACATCCTTGTTAACGAACAATGCCTGTCCGTATCTTCCGCCCAAAAAGCCATTTTATCCCTCTCGCCGGACAATCGGCAATGGCAAGTCGTTGACCGGGTGAATCCCAAGCATAAATACGCGGGACGCTCCGGCGGATTCAAGCTGGCGTTCGACAACAATGTCGTCCTGGTATACGCCACCAAAGGCAATGCGCAGGAAAACGAATGGTATCGCAACAAGGCTCGTTTCGACGCCGAAACGTTCTATTACAGGGGAAACGGTTCCGTAGACGTCATTCCCGATACGGAATATACGCTTGCGAACTATCCCGACCGGAATGTGTTGATTTACGGAAATAAAGACATCAACCGTGCATGGACATTGCTGTTAAAGGAATCTCCGGTTCAGGTAAGCGCCGGCGAAATCACTACCGGAACGCGCTCCTATAAAGGCGACGATCTGGGAACATATTTTGTCTATCCGCATCCGCGCAGCGATACCGCCCTGGTGGGAGTCGTGGCCGGTACGGGGACAGCCGGAATGCGTGCCACATCGCCCAACGATTATATTTCCGGCATCACCGGATTCCCGGATTTAATGATCTTCCGCGCCGACATGCTGCGCAAAGGCCTTGAGGGAGTCGAAGCCGCCGGATTTTTTGACAACGACTGGTCGGTAAACAACGGGGATTTTTAAGAAGTGAATTTTTAAGCGGTCGCAACGGACATGGCCGGTGTACTCGAGTACACGACCGGCGTACTCGAGTATATGACCGATGTACTCGAGTACATGACCGGCGTACTCGAGTATATGGCCGATATACTCGAGTATATGACCGATATACTCGAGTATATGACCGGCGTACTCGAGTATATGACCGGTATACTCGAGTATATGATCGGTATACTTGAGTATATGGCCGATATTCTCGCATAGAATGATAAAAATAAAATGACGAACATGATTAAGAAAAGAATGAAGCATATCCTTGTTTTACTGACGACTGTTTTCGTTTGTTGCCTTACGGCGGCAAACGCACAAACGCTCCGGCCTCCCGCCGAAACGCCCAAGCCGGAAATCGCATGGCGGCACAAGTATCATCAAACGCTGATGATGAAACTGTTTCTGTCGGAAGTCGAGGCCGTGCCGGGCGAAGGGATACAGATCAAGGTGCGTGACGGGGGCGAATCGAAAGTCGTTGTCACCTTTGAACAGGCGCTGGAGATCATCCGCAAGGTGGATCACCTGACGCTGGGTATTCCCAAGATCGTGTACCTGGTCGGTTGGCAATACAACGGCCACGATTCCAAATATCCTGCCTGGGGCGAAGTGAATCCCAAACTGAAACGCCCGCAGGACGCCACGGCGCTCGAAAGTATGCAATGGCTGATGGCGGAGGCGTTCAAGTACAACACGGCTGTAAGCGTACATATCAACATGTTTGATGCCTACGACGACAGTCCGTTGTGGGATACCTACGTGGCGAACGACATCATTGCCCGCAATGCCGACGGCAGCCTGCGACGGGGCGAATGGGGCTGGCCGGTCTGCTACACGCAGGAATGGAACACCGGATACGCCCAAAAACGCATTGACGGCCTCTGCGAGATGCTTCCCCTGGCCAAAGCCGGAACGGTGCATATCGACGCCTTCCACACATGGCCGCCTTATACCCCGGACGGCAGCCCGATAAGCCCCGACCTCGGATTTACCGCCGAACAGGAAACGGAAACACAGCGGAAAATATTCCTGTACTGGGCATCCAAAGGCATCGACGTCACCAGTGAAGGGATGCGGTTTCTGCGACTGTCGGCTTTCGAGGGACTGCAACCGGCCGCCTGGTGGTACAGCCCGTCGGTGGAGGAATACATGGCCTGGCCGGCGTCCTACTACTGCGGCGGCACGACGAACGACGCCGAGGGACGGCTGTTCGGGAAAAGCATGCACGGCGAAGACATTTTCCGCAAAGACCCGCACGAACTCTCCGGCTTTCTCCGCCAATTCTGCACCCAAACCCTGCCGTGGTATTATCTGAACCGTTTGCAGCGACAGGAATACATCCGGCAATCCTCCTTCCGGGAAGTACATTTTTCGGATGGAATCATCACCCGGCTGGAAGGCGAAGCGTATACAATCCGGCAAAACGGGCGGCTGATGCTGCACAATGGCGACGTATTCATGCCCGCCCTGTGGATGGACAAACCGGCCATCATCGCATACAGCACGGACGGTTACCGGGAAAAGACGTGGGAGTTGCCTGCCGGATGGAACGCTGAAAAGGTGGATATATACCGGATTTCCATGAACGGAACCCAACTGTTACACTCCCGGGTTGCTTTGAAGAAACGTCAACTCAAGTTGTCGTTAGGAAAAGACGAGGCGGTACTGATCTACCTCATTCCTCCAACAGAACAACACTGAAATTGAGAATTGAAAATTGACAATGATGAATACAAATTGTCGTTATTTGTTTATTCTCCGCAGAAATTGCAGCGGATGTTTAGGGAAAAGCGACCCTTATCTTCCTTGGCGCCCATAGTAGCCATCATGATCACATAAACCCCTTCCTTGAATTTTTAAATCTTGGGAATTATAACGCGAGAATTTCTTTAGGGTCTGAAAAAAAAAGATTTATAATTTTGATAGGATCGGTTGAAAATAATCATATCTTTGCCTCATCTTATGAAAAAACGAAGATGTCAGGCAAAAAAAACGACAATGAAATGACAATCATTGAAATTGATCATAAATGGTATAAGACATTTGTCAGAGTAGAATAAAAGACATTAAGACCTCCGCTCCGGAGGTCTTAATTTGTTTATAAAGCATCCTGTTTAACCTTGTAACCATCCACCGCCTTTTTGATTGCGCAGATGTGTGCGGGCGTTGTACCGCAGCAACCGCCGATAATGTTTACGCCTGTATCCAGTAAACAAGGCACATGCGCGGCCATAGACTCCGGCGTTTCCGGAAAGATGTCTTTGTCGTCGATACGGGTCGGCAGCCCTGCATTCGCATGGATAAGGAGGAATACGCCGGGATATTCCGCGCGAATCTCCCGGACAATCTCTATCATCTGTTCCATTCCGTTACCGCAGTTCGCCCCGACGATGTCAGCGCCGGCGTCAATGGCCTGCCGGACGGCATCGACCGGCGTCAATCCCATCATAGACCTGTATTCTCCTTGCAGCGTCTTTTCAAAGGTAAATGTGGCTATGACTTCCAGACAGGTGTTTTCTTTGGCCGCCCGGATGGCCTGAACCGCTTCGCCGGCGTCGCTCATGGTTTCGATGCAAACGGCGTCCGCACCGCCTTTTTCCAACGCGACCGCTTGCTCCGTGAAACAGCGGTACAAATCGTCTTCGGTGACCTCGCCCATGACAAGCATCTTTCCCGTTGGCCCGATAGAAGCGATGACGTATTTATCTTCGCCTGCCGCATTCCGTGATGCACGCGCAGCAGCTTCGTTGATTGCCGCCACCTTGTCCTGCAAGCCGAAATATTCCAGTTTGTAATAATTCGCCCCGAAACTGTTGGTTTCTATCATATCTGCGCCGGCTTGAATATAGCTTCCGGCAATAGCTTTTACTTCTGCGGGGTGCGTTAGCGACCATTCGTCCGGACATTCACCCGGTTGCAATCCTTTCCGATACAAGAATGTGCCCCAAGCGCCGTCTGAAACCAATCTTTTTCCCGTCTTTAATACATCAACTATCTTTTGCTTTCCCATGTCTTATCGTGTTTGGTTTAAAAAACAGGCAAAATTAGCGTTTTTTCCCGAAAGAAAAACACTTTACATCCGAAAATAAATCTGACACTCTCCATTTAGTATCAATCAAGGAGATGAATGATAAAATCCGCATAATTTGCGTATTTAAGCCCGCGTAATTTGCATGAAAATGTACCTGTTCCTTCGGATAAAGAAAAGCTATTCCTGCTTTTCCGGCTGGAATGTCTCAAAAGTACTGTCCGAATAAAAGATCATAATGCGCATGATTCTTCTGCCCGGCGTTTCCTTCACTGCCAATAGCTCCTTTACCACAGGAGGATTCGGCAGCGGATTGTTGGGAACGACCGTTTTTTTCCGTCCCGTATCCGGATGATATTCCTTTTGATATTCAAAAGGTTTCGCTTCCTTTGGTGGAGTAGGTGATACATTTGTAAACAAGTCGGGTTCCTCTTTAATCGGGTTTACTGTTGTATTACCGCCCCGTTTCATGCTGCCTGTACCGGACAACAACCAATCCGGATTGATATTGGTAAACCGGGCTAAGATTTTTTTGGCAATATCCAGGCTTAAATTATTTCTTCCATTAATAATATGAGACACTGCCGCACGCTGAATACCGATTTCTTCTGCAAACTTAGAATAAGTATATCCTTCGGCGTTCATGATTTGAATAATTCGCTCTTTCTCATTCATCGCATTTTCCTGTTAATTAGTAACTGCCATTTTGTCAATTCCTTTGTATACAATATGAGTTTACAAATATAACAACAATTTTGCAACAAAACAAATCGCATTTGTAAACACATGGAATATATAAATGTATCCATCGAGTACACAAATGGAAACTGACATAAATAAACACTACCGGATATGCTCCACAGACCATAAAGTAAAACTTCACCTTCACTAATCAAATTATTGGATATTAGTTATCTTATCAGGCCAAAAACTGACATAAAAGCCGCTTTAACGGCAAAGTAATCCATTTGTTTACCGATTATTTAAACCTTTCCTTTCGATAATCCATGTATTTGTATGGGTTTTAGTGATTTTATATAGATAAATAGCGTTATCTACCCCATACTGATAGAAATGTTTATTGTTGGATATTGTGCGTAAATACAGATGTATACAATCGCCATCGGCGCGAATAAATACAAATGTATATTCTCGAATAGATGAACCTGTATACAGGATGATACAGGCATGGTCGTATATTTATGCAGTCCTTTGTATACAAACCAATCTGCTGACAAAATGGCAATTCCATTAGAGTGCCAAAGTAAACAAAAGTATTTTCCTATCGGCCGGAAACTATTTTCTATCCAAATTGTCGCAGGTTAACGCCCTGCGGACGATTGTCCGGGAATATCTTCCTCCTTAGTAACACAGTATCATATCTATTTTCCCTTGTTATTATTGTCAGGAGGGAATAAAAGGGATGATTGTGTGATTGTTATGCTACTAAGGGCGCCTCCCGTCATCGTGAACGCGGTGCGGCGGAATCCGTCCAACCTCGTCATTGCGCGCACAGCAAAGCAATCGCCTATACAACTGATAAACATGGTGCTTCGGCGACTGCTTCGTACCTCGTAGTGACGGCAGCTGTATTGAGAAAAGGCCTCAAACCCCGCTTCGACTTCGCGGCTTTCGCTGTATTTTCAGTGAATTACAGCCTGACAGTAAAACAACTGCCTTTTTCCG
>JAITPV010000154.1 GCA_031289275.1 Tannerella sp. | reverse complement strand
CCAGCAGGAAAAGTCCTGTAATCAAGAGAGCAATGCCGAGATTGTGTTTCATTCGGATGTAGTATAAGGAATAAAAAATTCTAAAATTCTGATTAAGTATAAGGAAATCAATGTGCTTTCGAAACAGTTATTTCCCCGAATCAGGTATGCGTTTTTTTTTACGTCTATCCATCACTCATCTTGAATGTGTTATTCGATCAATTTGTACCGTGCTTGAGCGGTATTGCTCGAACAGGCGTTGAAATGCCACCATTCGCTGGTCACCGTTGTAAATCCGGCCTGCCGCATGACACGACGCAGTAATTGCCGGTTTTGATATTCGACAGGGGTGATTTTTCCGGCTTTCAGCAAGGCATCTTCCTTATCCGTGTTCGCTTCTTCACCGAAAAAATCAAACGGTGTGCCCATGGGGAGCGGTTTCCCGGCAGCATCTGTAACCGTGACGTCCACCGCCATTCCATAATTATGCCGACCGCCCTTATTCACCGGATTGGCCACGTAATAAGCTTCGGGCGTGCCCCGTACCAGGTTCCACATGAGGTGTTGTATCGCTATCGGACGCGCGGCGTCATAGACGAGCAAGGCATAATCCGGATGTTTCTGTTGAAGGATTTTCTGCGCTTTCACTAATTTTTTCGCCGCATCCGGATGGAGCCATGCCTTGGTGAGACCCTGATAGACGGCTTTTTTCATGAAATTGGAGGGCGTTGCATAGACCAAATGCACCCGGATCGTTGCATCCAGTTTCTGAATGTCTACAAAACCCATCCGTTGCAGCCGTTTATCCCAATCTTCGGCATGAGAGCAGACCGAAAAGCAGACAAGCAGCAGCAACAGTATGCTCCGTTTGGATATGAAATTGTCGTATGCCATAGTTGCCTCTTATTCAATCATCACCTGTTCTACTTCGCGCACCGGCCGCTTCAGAAACAGGGAGGCCGCTTCCGCGAATTTGGCGGCCGGCTCGGTTGTCAAAAATCGGCAACGCTGCCCTCCGGTCAGCCGCGTTTCCATTTCCGGATGCCGTAACAGATAGTCTTGCAAGCGATCCGCCACCTGCTTTCCTTGCGGAAAAAGAGTGATCCCGGCCGGCAAAAACCGCCTGATTTTATCCATCAGCAACGAATAATGCGTACATCCCAGGAGGATCGTGTCGATGTGTGCATCCTGCGCCAGCAAATGTTCGACATGTTGTTTCACGAAATAGTCGGCGCCCGGCGCGTCGTACTCATTGTTTTCGACCAAAGGCACCCACATCGGACAGGCTTCGCCCACGAGAGTGACATGTGGATATAACTTCTCGATTTCCAGGGCATACGATTGTGAAGTAATGGTGCCCGGCGTTCCGAAGATGCCGATATGTTTTGTCCGGCTGAGGCTGTCAATGATTTCGATCGTCGGACGAATGACGCCCAACACCCGGCGTGTGGGGTCGATTTGGGGCAAGTCGCATTGCTGGATGGTACGCAAAGCCTTTGCCGAAGCCGTATTGCAAGCTAAAATCACCAACGGGCAACCGGCGTCGAAAAGATACCGTACGGCTTGGCGTGTAAATTGATATACGACTTCAAACGAGCGTGTTCCATAAGGCGTCCGGGCATTGTCGCCCAGATACAGATAATCGTATTGCGGCAACAATGCCCGAATTTTCTCCAAAATGGTCAACCCTCCGTACCCTGAATCAAATATGCCTATCGGTGCGTTATTACTCATCTTTCTTTCTTTAAAAAAACGGGACTCCGGAATAAGAAACAGCAAAAAGGGATGTCTTCCCGGCCGGGAAAGGCATCCCTTTATTTCTCATTTCGAGCGTTTAAGTCCGACTTACTTCAGTCCTAATTTTGTTTTCACAAAGGGCGTTGCGTCTATAGCCGAATTGCCGACATAAAGAATCATCTGAGGATGGGGATTGATAATGTAAGTATACCCTTTCTCTTCGCCGACGGCTTTGATGGCGTTTTGTATTTTCTCCTGAATCGGCGCGTAGAGTTCCATCTGTTTCTTTTCCATATCCTGCTGCGCCGAAGTCATATAGTTCTCAATCCGGGTGCGCAGATCTTCAATATCCTGCTGCCTCCGGAGCTTGATGTTTTCCGTCAAAGAGTCTTGTTGCGCCATATAGTCCGAAAATTTCTTCGTATATTCATCATTCATGATTTTCAACTCTTTCTGATACTGTTCATGCAAAGCCGCTAACTGGTTTTCCACGGTCGACACATCCGGCATTACATTAAATATTTCCGCCTGATTCACAATTGCAATTTTTATTTCCTGTGCGCCGATTCCGAACGGAATAAGCACAAACAATAAAGCTATTAATTTCTTCATTTTGTTACCACTATTTTAATTATTACTACTTATTATATCCTTACATTTAATTATTTACGACGCATAATGATGTGCCGCTTTTTTTGCGTGCACAAATGTACGCAATTATTTTGAATATCCTAATTTCACAAGAACTTCATTACTAATATCAATTTTGGGCGAAGCAAAAATCAGGCTCATGGCCGACGCCCGGTCAACGACGGCTTGATAGCCCTTGTCTTCGGCAATTTCTTTGACGGCGGTGTAAATTTCGTCCTGAATCGGTTTCATCAGACTGCTTCTTTTTTGATACAGTTCTCCTTCTGCGCCGAAATAGTTGCGTTTCAGGTCTTGCGCTTCCTGTTCTTTTTTCACAATTTCTTCTTCCCGTTTGGTTTTCATCTCTGCCGAAAGAAAGACCAAATCACTCTGATAACTCTTATACATGTTCTGCGCTTCCTGTTGGAGCGCTTCGACTTCGTTTTGCCACTTCTTCGAGAGTTGTGACAACTGCTCGTTTGTCATTTCGTATTGCGGAATATTTTTCAGAATATATTCCATATCGATCAATGCAAATTTCTGCGCCGTGGTTGCCATCGAAAATAACAGCAACATGCCTGTTAATAAAATATTTTTCCGTTTCATATACTGTGCTCTTTTTATTAGTTCGTAATCTTTAGACTGCAAAGATAATGGAGAGTTTTATTTCCTGTCTCTCTATTGTGTTAAATTAACATCAAAATTCTTGCCCCAGGTAGAAATGGAACTGGCTTCCGCCCTTGTCCTGACGGCCATAAGGCGTGTCAAATCCATATGCCCAGTCGATTCCCATCATTCCGATCATCGGGAGGAAGATGCGGGCGCCTACTCCGGCCGAACGTTTCAGATCGAACGGATTAAAATCACGTATCGAACCCCATGCGTTTCCGCCTTCTACAAAAACCAGTCCGTAAATGGTGGAGGATGGTTCCAGAATAAACGGATAGCGCAGTTCCATCGCTAAACGGGAATAGGCGTATCCATACTGTACGTAGTTGTTTTGCCCGGCCAGCGATCCGTTTTCATATCCTCGCATGGCGATCGTTTCGGTCGTAAAACCATAGGAAGAATAGCCGGACATGCCGTCGCCTCCAACATAATAGGTTTCAAACGGGGAAATTTTGTTTTTGTTATAGTAGCCGAGGAAGCCGTATTCTACCCTCGACATCAGCACCGGCGTCCGTTTGGGGCCATTGTTCTGGGGTAACGGGGCGAGCGGGATGAAGACTTTTCCCTGGAATTTCCATTTATGATATTCAATCCATTTGTTTTTCTTGTCATCCGTGTCCAGCATGGAGGCATAATCTACCCCGTCCCACAGCGAATAGGGCGGCGTAAGCGACAAGGAGGCAAGGAACTGGGAGCCGTAACGGGTATAGAGCGGATTGTCAATGGAATTACGCTGTATCGACAAGTCCAGACTGATCTTGTTACACGCTCCGTCGCTGACGATAAAATAATCGTACCAGTTTTTCATCATATACAACTGGTAATTCAGGCTGGTCATGGCGATGAAATAATCGTCCGGCCAATTCAAGCGCTTGCCATATCCGAATGTGACGCCGACCATTTGCATATATTTGCTTGGGTCGTAGGCCGATTCGTACATGGAACTGCCGTAGTCGCCATATCCGCCATATCCGCCGTAGCTGCTACCGTATCCGCCGTAACTACCATACGGATTGTATAACATGTTACTGTAAAGGTTGCTGTATTGCTGTTGATAGTAATTACTGTTGATTCCGGTTGTTTTGGAATAATACACGCTGGTGGAAAAGGTATTCGGACGTTTCCCGCCAAACCACGGATCCATGAAGGAGATGCTGTATGACTGATAATATTTGCCGCTGGTCTGGCCGCTGATTGTCAACGTTTGGCCTTCGCCCTGCGGCAAAATCCGCCGGATGCCGTCCGGATCGAAGAGGTTCTTCATGGAGAAATTGGTGAATTTAAAACTCAATTTCCCGAGTATACCGGTTTGTCCCCAACCGGCAGAGACTTCCACCTGGTCGTTGGCTTTGGAAACCAGGTTATAGCGGATGTCTACCGTTCCGTTTTCGGGATTGGGTATGGGTTCCGGGTTCATGTTTTCCGGATCAAAGTGTCCTGTTTGCGCCAATTCGCGGGCGGAACGCATCAAATCGTCACGACTGAACAACTGACCGGGTTTGGTACGCAGTTCGCGGCGGACAACGTCTTCATATACGCGGTCATTCCCGCTGACCACTACTTTGTTGATCGTGGCCTGCGGGCCTTCCTGGATACGAATTTCCAATGCAATCGAATCATTTTGCACATCCACCTCCACCGGATCGGCGCTAAAGAATAAATATCCGTTATTGTAATAGATATTCGAAACGGCATCTTCGTCCGATTGCAACCGTTCCATCAACTTTTTCTGGTTATACACGTCGCCGGATTTCATGTTCAGCAACATTTCCAACTGTTCGGAGGGATATTTGGTATTCCCGACAAACTGAACGTTTTTGATATAATACTTCTGGCCTTCCTCGACTTTCAGGAAGATAGAGACGTATTTTTCATTGATCGTCGCGATGCTGTCCACAAGTAAATTGGCATCGCGATAGCCAAATTCGTTGTATTTGTCGATCAGGTTCTTTTTATCTTTTTCATATTCTTCGGTGGTGAATTTTTTGGTGCTGAACATCTCCAGTACACTGGTTTTCGTTCGTTTCATCAGATTAAACCGTTCGTTGGTCTTCTTCATGGACTTTTTCAGCACAAAGTCGGTTAACGCTTCGTTCCCTTCGATATGGATTTCCTGAATTTTGGTCTTTTGATTTTTATCAATATTAATGTCCACAATCACTTCACCGTCTCGAGCAAGGTCGTCTTTCTGTACAATTTCGACTTCGACGTTCTTAAATCCTTTGGCATCGAAATGTTTTTTTATCAACGTAATCGCGCGATCCGAAACATTGGGGGTAATGGAATGGCCTTTTTTCAATCCCAATTTGCCTTCCAAGTCTTCCCGTTCGCTTTTCTTTACTCCGTTGTAATGGATTTCCGAGATACGGGGACGTTGTTTCAACTGTATTTCCAACCAGACCCGGTCGTCTTTGATACGGGTTGCCCGGATTTTTACATCGGAGAAAAGTCCGTGCCTCCAATAACGTCTGATGGCATCGGTGATCTCGTCGCCCGGAATGGATACCATGTCTCCGACCGAAAGACCGGAAAAATTAATCAACAAAAAGTCTTCATAATTTTTGACTCCCGAGACCTTGATATCAGCAATGATATATCGTTTGGGAGTAAGCGAATACGATACTACCGGCACTTCTTCCGGCGGAATGGTATCCGTTACCGAAACCGTGTCGGCTACTGCCGGTACCACTTCCTGCGCATATCCCCCGAAAATCGTTAACCCTGTCAAGGCAATCAATAAGCGTATTTTTTTATACATACACAATTATAGTTTATCAATTCAATTGCTCGCTTGTCTTTCCGAAACGCCGTTCGCGTTGTTGGTAGTACAAGATTGCTTCATATAATTCATCTTCTCTGAAATCCGGCCAATACATATCCGTAAAATAGAGTTCCGCGTATGATAATTGCCATAAAAGGAAATTACTGATACGTTTCTCCCCACCGGTACGAATCAACAAATCGGGATCGGGCAATCCTCGTGTCGTCAGATAATTGGAGAACAGTTCTTCCGTGATTTCATCCGGAGTGATGTTCTTTTTTTCCACTTCAACCGCCAACAACCGCGCCGCATTTCTCAGTTCCCAACGGGAAGAGTAACTCAAGGCCAATACCAATGTCGTACCCGTATTGGCCGAGGTCTTTTCGACACAATCCGACAGCGTCTGCCGGACAGCGTCCTGTAACCGCGCCAAATCCCCGATCACCAACAACCGGACATTGTTTTTCATCAAATCCTGCGTTTCCCGGTACACGGCCGACACAAGCAACGACATCAAGGCTTGTACCTCCGAATCCGGACGTTTCCAGTTCTCTAACGAAAACGTGTAGACCGTCAGGTATTTCAATTGAATCGCCGTCGCTGCTTCTACGACTTTACGAACGGAAACAACACCCTCCTGATGCCCTTTGCTGCGAGCTTCGCCCCGCGCCTTGGCCCAGCGTCCGTTTCCATCCATAATGATTGCAACGTGTTGCGGCAATCGCATTTTATCTATACTATCTATCAATGACATACTATTATGTCTAAAATAATACTCCGTCTGTGCTGTTACATTGCCGATTCCGGGGGCCGAAGTCCCATGTTACCGAAAACGTCAGCAACGAATACCAGTCTTTATTTTTCATCATACTGCCACCCACCCCATAGGGATTGTTCAGTATGCGGTTACTTTCGTCCGTTACATCCAAACCGTCTCCAAACAACTTGCGAACCGAAAATTCGCATCCGAGATTGATCCGGTTTTTCAATTTGTATTTTACGCCTGCACCTACCGGCAAATTCAATCCGGCAAAGGTTTCCCCGTTTCCGGGAGCTACCGTGAGGCCTAATCCGACCAACAGATAGGGCGAGAACCGTTTCGTGTTCAAATAAGCGAATTTATCGCTGTACGGAAAAAAGTTGAACTCAAACTGTTCTCCCAACTCAATCAGATTACGGTTAAACGCAACCTGCACCTGCTCCGGAAACACATTCGCCAACCCCTCCGTACTTCCGGACACTCTTGCCCAGGTCAAATTGCTTTTAAAAGCAACCCGGAAATTGACGTTGTAGCGAAAAACAACTCCTAAGGAGGGATTCAACCCTTTAAACGGAGCGGTCTTGTTTACATCGCCCATATAGCTTGCACCTCCTCCCATTCCGCCGACCTCATACAGGTATTCCTGCGCATGAACCCGGTAAAAAGGAGCGCTCAACAAGAGAATCAGGAACCATCGTTGAAAAAAAGCTGAAGACATATCGTTATGATTTTTATTGCCACACCTTTCTTCCTAACGTGAAAATCCGCATAAAATTATTTCACGTTCCAAAGATTCAACATTCAATGCCCTTTTGTCAATCTGCTATTCCCGGAATCCTAAACGGTTGATTCGTCCGTTCCACAATTCATCCAGGCAATTCGCGTTAGTACTTTCTTTTCCGCCGAAAAGAAGTATGAAATGTTCCTCATCTACCAGTACGGAGCCATACCCCCGCGCCCGGCAGGCTTCCGGCAAAACGGTCAATGAATCGGCCAAATGCCAGGTGACGCCCTTGTCTTCGGACAGGTAAATATCTTTTATCGCTGTGTTAGAAGCGTCAATTCCGCCAATCATAAACAATCTATCGTCATAGGGAGTCAACATGACGCCTTCGCGTTCTTCATAGAACGAGTTGCTTTCCGCCGTCATACGCACCCAGGAGCGTCCGTCCATGGTTTCCCAGGTCGCATTGCTCAACCGTCCGCTCCGGTCTTTACCGGCTACAATCATCAGGTGTTGATAATACATAAGCTCGTAGGATGTGTTGCCAAAACCGGTTATCGGGAAAACGCCGGGAACAGCCGCCCCTTTTTCCCACAGCAAATCCGAATTCATGGAGGCAAAAAGCCAGGTATCGCCGTCTTTGATAATCGCAGCCAGCGCCGACGGACGATTGGTTTGCTCACCGGCATCCAGCTTGCCTAACAACGCCTTGATTTCCGGCGCCTCTTTTTCAAGGCTCCAATAGGCGCCGTCTACAGATACATATAATGAACCGTCCGATGCCGGCAGGTATAAAATATCTCCGTATTCCGTCATCTGCGAAAGCATGAATGTCTTACCCGAAAGGCCTGTCAACGGTTTCGCCGTCCAGTTTGCCGGATCGGTTCGCGGCGATTTATACAATTCGTATCCGTCGGCTCCTTGCACGTACATCCAATAATAATCGCCGGAAGCAATGACTTTCTGTTCCCGTATGTTCTCTCCCGGCAGACGCCCCGCAGAGAGCGTCCATGTCATGGAGTCCGGATGTTGTTGATGGATATTCAGTTGAGCGGTATAATGTTTATACGTTTTCCCATCCAGTGAATACACGATGAAACGAACGAATTGCGAGAAATCCAGCGAATCGGTGTTGTTCCAGTAGGCCGAATCTTTCGTGGCTTCCTGATAGACCTCTACGGCAGAGGGTGTGACCGTTGATTCCGCATATGCGATTTCGCAAACCACTTTACGGTCGATCACCGTGCCGTAAGGCATGGAATCTTTATTAAAAATCAGTCCGTTCACCTGGTCAATGGTAAACTTCACACTACTCAATCCGGGGATAGAATCGTTTTGCAGGGAAAAGGAGGTTATCTGGCAATTCGATAAATTAACATCATTCATATCATTGTCGTCATCAAAACAGGAAGACAACAGAAAAACCATACATCCGGTCATCCATAAATACAATCTATGCTTTTTCATTCACATAATCATTTATTACAAGTGCACAAAAGTAGAAACATTTTTTGCTTTACACTTCATCTATCCCAATATTTATAATATTTTAGTGTCCTCACCTTTTTTTGTATACAAATGCTTACCGGAATAGACAGATACGATAGACGCCGGTTGTGAAGCCGGAAAACCGATCGTCCGCTGCCATTCGGCCGTTGCACCGGCAGACACGGATGCCGCCCTGACGCCTTCGCCCAGTTTGACGGGAGAGGTTTCTACCTGTATCTCATCCCATAATCCGGCTTCCAGAAAACAGTTATGCAAATAGGCGCCTCCCTCCACCAACAGGGAATAGAGTTGCCGTTCGTATAAATGATGCAGCATCTGAGGGATCGCCGGCTGGGAAAAATCCAGCCGGATATATTCCACATGGTGCCGGTTGACGGCAGATTGTCCGGTAAATACCAGCGTGGGGACAGAGCCGTCCAGCAAATGACAGGTCGACGGGATACACAGCGCCCGGTCTATGAACACACGTACCGGCGAATTTCCCGCCCAGTGCCGCACCGTCAGCGAAGGATTGTCAAGCCTGACCGTATGGGTGCCGACCATAATAGCCGCTACTTCGGAACGCAGCTTGTGCACGAAACGGCGTGTTACGGGGGTAGACAGTTGCTCCGGTTTTCCGGAAGCCGTTACCCGGAGCCGGTCAATGAAACCGTCTGCGCTTTGCGCCCATTTCAATATCACGCAGGGACGTTTCTGCGTTTGTGCGATAATAAAAAAACGGTTTAATGCCATGGCTTCCTGCCGCATCACGCCCGTAACCACTTCCACGCCGGCCTCCCGCAAGATACGAATGCCTCGCCCCGACACTTCCGGATAAGGATCCAAACATCCCACGACCACCCGCGGAATATGCTTGCGGAGAATCAAATCCGTACAGGGTGGCGTCTTTCCGTAATGAGAACACGGCTCCAGATTGACATATAATGTTGCTTCGCGCAATAATGCCTCGTCGCGTACGGAAGTAATGGCGTTCACTTCGGCGTGCGCCTCGCCGAACCGCCGGTGATAGCCCTCGCCGATAATCCGTCCGCGATGCGCCACGACGGCGCCCACCATCGGATTCGGCGCTACAGTGGCTGCCCCGTGTCGCGCCAGAGCCAAACAGCGCATCATATATTTTTCATCTTCCTGCATCTTCCTGTTCTGTTTTTTCCGTACATTTGTCGAAATATAATTCATCATGAACGAATCGGCCGCTTACATACGGGATTCATTGAAATCCCTGTACCCGCCGGAAGAAATTCGCAGTTTCTCCCGCCGGATCATGGAATGTGTCTGCGGCTTGTCGCCCGTCCAACAAATTTTGCGCAAAGATAAGCAATTATCCCATACGGAAAAAGAACGTATCCGGGAGATTGTACAACGCCTCGGGAAGTCGGAACCGATCCAGTATGTTTTGGGTGAGACGTCTTTTTACGGACTTGTTTTTGAGGTGAACCCGTCGGTATTGATTCCCCGCCCCGAAACGGAAGAACTGGTAGATCACATGCTCCGGACGCCAACCCCGGCGGGGATGCGGGTGCTGGATGTCGGCACGGGAAGCGGATGTATTGCCGTCGCGCTGGCGAAGCGCCTGACCGGAGCGACGGTCTTTGCAGTCGATATTTCGGACGCGGCGCTGGAGACGGCTAAGCGGAATGCGCTGCGAAATGGCGTTTCCGTACAATTCATGCAGGCGGACATCCTGTCGGAACCGGCGTCTTCGTTTCCTGTTTTCGACCGGATTGTCAGTAATCCGCCTTACGTAAAAGAAAGCGAAAAAGCCGGCATGCATCCGAATGTATTGAACTATGAGCCGCATCAGGCCCTGTTCGTTCCGGATGACGACCCTTTGTTGTTCTATCGCCGGATAGCTACCCTTGCACGGGAAAAACTGACGGACAACGGATCGCTTTTCCTGGAGATCAACGCGGCGTGTGGCGCGATAGTGGTCGAAATGTTACACGAGAAGGCCTTCCGGGAGATTGAACTTATGTGCGACTTGTCCGGAAAAGACCGATTTGTCAAAGCCGGACAGGCGCATTTTTAAAACCCATACCTATGAAACAACGAAACGAACCCGAACTGCTGCACATGGCGGCGGCCTATTGCTCTACCGGCGAACGCTGCACTCAGGAGATGCGGGAAAAACTGCACGCGGCGGGGGCGACCCCGAAAATGGCCGATCGGATTATCGCCCGCCTGCTGGAAGAAAAGTTTATGAGCGAAACGCGCTACTGCCGCAGTTTTGTGAATGACAAATTCCGGTTTAACCGTTGGGGGCGCATCCGGATACGTTTTGAACTGCAAAAAAAAGGTCTTTCGCCCGATGCTATTGCCAAGGCGTTAGACGATCTGGACGAGGAGGCGTACCGGTCGACACTGACTGCCCTGTTGAAAGAAAAAAAACGTTCGACCAAAGGACATTCCGAACAGGAACTCTTCCTGAAACTCTACCGTTTCGCCTGCGGCAGGGGGTTTGAGGGTACGTTGATTACACAATGTCTGAAACCTTTATTTAAAGAGATTTGTGATGTGGACGATATGGAATGATTTGCTGCAATTGTTTTATCCCCGCCAGTGTTTGCTGTGCGAAAACCTGCTGATCGAAGGAGAAAAACAGATTTGCCTGTATTGTTTGTGTGACCTTCCCCACACAAATTATCACAAACGGCCGGACAACCCGATGGCCGGGTTATATGCCGGTATTCCGCAGATAGGTGAAACGACGGCGTTCCTGTTTTTCGAGAAGGAAGGATACACTCAGACCTTGATACATGCGCTCAAATATTATGGTAACAAACAACTGGCCGAGCAACTGGGACGTAGCGCGTCGCTGAAGATGAAACCGGACGGCTTTTTTCATGACATCGACTGTCTGATTCCCGTACCGCTCCACCCGAAAAAAGAACGGCGCCGGGGCTATAACCAGTCCGAATGGATTGCACGCGGCATAGCCTCCGTCTACCAATGGCCTGTTAACCGGGAGATACTCTGCCGGAATATCCATACAGCCACCCAAACGCGCAAATCCCGCTACGAACGCCATCTGAATGTAGAAAAAATCTTTACCGTAAAAGACTCCCGCGCCCTTGCCGGCAAGCATGTCCTGTTGATCGACGATGTGGTCACGACCGGAGCCACCACCATTGCCTGTATCGAAACGCTGGCGAAGGTTCCGGACATCCGTATCAGCGTCTTCGCACTGGCAATCGTACCCATTTTGACAGAGACAGGGAATGATTCAACGATTCAAAGATACCCCGTCCATTCGGACTTGCACTCCGAATGTGCAGCGTATAAGGATTTATAATCACGAGTGTTCGGAAGA
>JAITPV010000093.1 GCA_031289275.1 Tannerella sp. | reverse complement strand
TCCGCGACGCGCGTCGTCTGCCACTTCCTGCATGATTACGTGAAGTTGTTCGTCGGTAGGTTCGTCGTCTTGCGTGAAACGGTAGGTCATATCTACGTTTGTTTCCATCTTTTTTCTTTCCACCGATTTTTTTGTTAGTTATCTGAACGATGGCGAGCAAGTCTCCAAGAGAGGTAAGCGATAGCGCAGGAAAGGGTGGAAAGGATTAAGGATTTGAGTCGGAGAAAAATCAATTATTAGTATAACACTATCCTGTCCGATACCTCGAGGTATAAATTATTAGTATAATACTATCGTTTTCTATGCCCCATGATATAAATTATTAGTATAATACTATCCCATTAGATACCTCGTAATACAAATTATTAGTACAATACTATCCTGTTTTATACCTCATGATATAAATTATTAGTATAATATAATCGGTTTTTTTGCATTGTTATACAAGAAAACAGTACCTTTACATCCATAAATATATATCATTATGGATACACAAAATGAATTATCGGCATTGAACGCCCTGCCGGCAAAGTCTAAGGACGACATCGCATCGGTCTGCAAACGGCAAACAAAATCCGACAGCGGCTCGGCATCGACGGCAATTATATTATGGACATTTTGTAGAGTGTAATGTCTGTTATCTAAACTCTAACTGCTTCATCTTTTGAATCTCCTAATTTTAATGTCCCTGCAGGGACGGTTTATATTTGTTTTAAAATTTCATTTCATTCTACTATTATTCTTTTCAGCACGCAGATGACGCAGATTAAATGGATTTTCGCAGATTTTTCCTGCTGTTATCATATGCTTTGCGACGAATTTCGGGCTTTGTGCCAAAATTCAACAGCAAACCAATCTCCATATCAATGGCTTTTAAATAATTGATTAGTTGGTTTTCGTGTTGTTCCAATAAATAATCAACCGATTTCAACTCCAAAATAACCAAATCATTAACAATCAAATCCGCCTTATATTTTCCAACAAGTTGGGTTTGATAATATACATCAATGGCTTTTTGCGGCTCAACCTCAAATCCTCTGTTTTGACGTTCAAAATAAAGGGCATTTTGATACACGTTTTCCAAAAAGCCATATCCCAATTCATTATACACGCTGTAAAAAGCTCGTATAATTTTATCTGTTAACTCCTCATGCTTATACTTTCCCGTCTGCGAAAATCTTTAAAATCTGCGTCATCTGCGTGCTATATTTATCGGATACAAAATTAATTATTTATTTTAACATCCACCGTTTTCAAGAAAATATTCCCTCAGATTAAAACATTTCTCCGTTTGGCGTAAATCGCGGAACCGCAGACAGGCGTACCTTTGTGCTGTTTTTAAATTATATTAAAGACGGGCAAAACAGAGGATACGCCTTTCATGAACGCGCCGGGGACAATTATGGATGCAGCGATGTTTGATGAATGAACGAACTTGTTTGTGAATTTCTTTTTGCGTGTGTTTATGGCAGGTGGAATTTGTCTCCCGATTGAAAAAAATTATCCTGTCCCGAAAATAAAAACAGAAAGTCAAAATAAATAAATATCTTTGTATCCGATAAATAAAAATAAACCGTCCTGCAAGGGACACTAAAAATCGGATATAGGATGAATTTGACTGAAAAACAGGCAGAATGTTTAAAACTCATGGAAAGTCTCTCTGTTGTGGACTTTTCAACGATTGACAAAAACGGATTCCCGTCAACGCGGGCAATGTTAAATCTCCGCAACAAACAGGCGTATCCACACTTGACTGCGTTGTACGAACCGGAAACCAATCCTCTCACGGTTTACTTGACCACCAATACAAGTTCCCAAAAATTCGGCGAAATTCAACAAAACGGGAAAGCGTGTCTCTATTTTTACGAAGCACACGCTTTTCACGGCGTCTTGTTGCAAGGAACAGTCGAAATTGTAACAGACAATGACTTGCGACGGAGAGTGTGGCAAAAAGGTTGGGAAATGTATTATCCGAAAGGTGATGCGGATTATACACTTTTGCGTTTTGTTCCTGACAAGTTGAAAGTTTATGCCAATTTTTCAGTAATAACAGAACACATTTAGTACGGTGAAACATATCCGTTTGAAATTTTCAAAAAGCAGCTAATTATGAAATTCTATGTATCGGGCAATCCTGCTGCGACTAAAAACGGTCTTATGCTTCACGGCATGACGCTCAACGGTAAAGCGATGATGGCGCTGGTCGGAAATACCTTCGGGAGTGATTACCGTATTGTTTTTCCCACGTTCGACGGTCATCATAAGGAAGACAAAACGGTTTATACCACCATCAGCGACCAGGCCGATAAAATCATTGCATATCTTGAATATAACGGTTTATGCGACCTGGATTTTGTTATGGGCGTATCTTTAGGCGCCATGACCGCTTTGGAAATTTTGCAAAGGAAAAAACTTAACGTTCGAAGATATGTTCTCGACGGATTGCCTTTTGCCGATTTCAATTCCATCAAAAGAAATATGATAAAGATGGCGCTGGGATACGTATTCGGGCGAACAAGGAAACATCCGGCGAAACGGAATTGTATTGATAAAATGTTTGGAAGCAACGCTCCCGAGATTAAAGAATTTGCCATGTATGCAGACAAGGCGGATATATCCGTTTTAGTAGACCAGGGCTTTTCGGGGAAAGCGCCGGAGCATTTGGACATGCGCGGAGAAGATATTATTTTCGTATATGGCAGTCGGGACGAAAGTTATTTTTATTTTCGTAGATTTCGAAAGAAATACCCCGACGGATACCGTTTGATAGTAAAAAAAGGCTACAAACACTGTCAATATTTTCGGGAGAATGTCGAAGCGTACGCTAAAATCATCAATGGAACTTTTACCTGAAAGTCTTCCGAACACTTTACATCCTACGGAAACCATACACACACCATAGAATGCAGGCTTGTCCGGGCTATGACATATTCCCGCAGGTAATAAACAAAAGAACAACCATTTGAAGCCTTCCGTTCGGGGGGACTTGCCTCTCGGCGGAGAGGGTGATGCCCTCTCGGTGATGAGGCTATGACCCTCTCGGTAATGAGACCATAACCCTCTCGGTAATGAGGTCATGACTCTCTCGGTGACGAGACCATGACCCTCTCGGCGGAGAGCCTATCCCCCTCTCCGCCGAGAGCCTGAACGTTGAGTTTCCCGTATGCGCTAAAAAGGCATGACGTTGTTGCGAACGCCGGTAGAGATGAAATCCTGGGTCGCGGGCGAGAGGGGCGGCACGGGCTGAGCGGCATCTTCGCTGCCGTTGATGCTGCCGGAGGCAAAGTCGCGCACAGGTATGTCTTCGTCGAGATTCATGAATTTGGCAAATTCGTTCTTGAAGCGCAGGTGCACATCGCCCGTTGCGCCGTTACGGTGTTTGGCCACAATGATCTCCGCCAGTCCGACCAAAGACCGGCCGCTCTCGTCTTCAAAGATTTTATAGTATTCCGGACGGTGGATGAAACAGACCATATCCGCATCCTGTTCGATGGCGCCCGATTCGCGCAGGTCGGCCAGTTGGGGGCGTTTGCCTTCGAGACCCTGACGGCTTTCCACGCCGCGGTTCAACTGCGACAGGGCGATAATCGGGATGTTCAATTCCTTGGCTAATCCTTTCAGCGAACGCGAGATGGTGCTGACTTCCTGTTCGCGGCTACCGAATGTCATGCCGCTGGCATTCATCAGTTGCAGATAGTCGATGAAGATACATTTCACGCTGTGTTCGCGCACCAGCCGCCGCGCCTTTGTGCGCAACTCGAAGATCGACAGGCTGGGCGTATCATCCACATAGATTTTGGAATCGTATAAATCCCTGATTTTATAGTCTAACTGTTCCCATTCAAACGGAGCCAGCTGTCCGCTCTTGATTTTCTCGCCGGGAATTTCGCATACGTTCACGATCAGACGGTTTACTAATTGCACATTGCTCATTTCAAGCGAAAACATGGCGACGGGTATGTTAAAGTTCACCGCCATGTTTTTGGCCATAGACAGGACAAAGGCCGTTTTGCCCATCGCCGGACGGGCGGCAATAATCACCAGGTCGGAGTTTTGCCAGCCGGACGTGATCTTGTCCAACGCCGTAAATCCGCTGCGCAAGCCGCTGAGACCTTCTTTCTGGGCGGCCGCCTTTTGCAACAGATCCATGGATTCCTTGATGATCGGATTGATTTGCGTGGCATCGTTCTTGATATTTCGCTGGGCGATCCTGAACAATTCTCCTTCGGCTTCCTGCATCAATTCTTCGATGTCGATGGTTTCGTCAAACGCTTTCCCTTGCAAGGTACCGGTATAGCGGATCAATTCGCGTGCCAGATATTTGCGTGCAATAATGCCGGCGTGGTATTCGAGATGCGCCGTGCTGGCGATTTTTTCCGTCAACTGGGAGATGTAGAACGGGCCGCCGATGGTCTCCAGTTCGCTGTTATTCCGCAGTTGTTCGGTCACCGTAAGCATGTCTACCGGCCGCTGGCTCACGGCCAGGTCTACGATGGCCTGGTAAATCAGTTCATGCGACTTTTCGTAAAAACTTTCGGGCTTAAGTATTTCGCTAACGACAAAATACGCATCTTTTTCAAGCATCAACGCCCCCAATACGGCGGCTTCGATCTCCCGCGCCTGGGGTTGAAGCCTTCCCGCATCGGAAACTTGTACTATCACAGGTTTTTTCCTGACTGTATTTTTTCTTTGTTCTTCCGCCATTTTTCTATCTCTTTGTTTGGACTGCCAAAAGTAGTTGTTTTTTAGGAATGCTTTTTATCCAAAAGTTTTTTTTTATCCCCTCGTTATAAACAGGGGGATGTTGAAATTTTTTTCTATCTTTGCTCCCGTTTGATTCACAAGTCATACGGGCTTATAAAACCGTCCGTCAAATCGCATTAATTATTTATGTATTATAAAATTTCAATCACATGAAGAATCTATCAGTATTAAGTATCAGTATGCTGCTGCTGTTCAGCGCATGTCAAACGGAAGTGGCTCCTCCCGTAGCCGTGGGGCCTGTCCCCAACGAAAACCAGCTGGCCTGGCACGAACGGGAACAATACGCTTTCATCCATTTTACCACCAACACCTTCACCGGTCTGGAATGGGGCTATGGCGATGAAAGTCCGTCCATCTTCAATCCCACGGCTTTCGATGCCGAACAGTGGGTGACCGTCATCAAGGAAGCCGGATTGAAGGGATTGATCCTCACCTGCAAGCATCACGACGGTTTTTGCCTCTGGCCGAGCGCTTATACCGAACACTCCGTCAAGCACAGTCCCTTTCGCGACGGCAAGGGCGACGTGGTGAAAGAAGTGTCTGACGCCTGCCGCAAACACGGCCTGTTCTTCGGCGTTTATCTCTCCCCCTGGGACAGGAATTTCGCACAGTATGCCACGCCGGAGTATATCACGTATTACCGCAATCAACTTACGGAATTACTCAGTCATTACGGCGAAGTCTCCGAAGTCTGGTTCGACGGCGCCAATGGCGGCAACGGCTACTATGGCGGCGCCCGCGAAAACCGGAATATCGACAACCGCACCTATTACGACTGGCCGAATACCCACGCCATCGTGCGCAAACTGGCGCCCCGCGCCATGATGTTCAGCGATGCGGGGCCTGACATCCGCTGGTGCGGCAACGAAAGCGGTTTTGTCGGCGAAACAAACTGGTGCACCCTGTCCGTCGATACGCTTCATCCCGGCAAATCGACTATAGACGGTCTGCTGAACTCCGGCACGGAAGGCGGCACGTCCTGGGTACCTGCCGAAGTCGACGTATCCATCCGTCCGGGATGGTTCTATCACGAAACGGAAGACGAGCGGGTACGTACGCCCGAAAACCTGCTCAAGCTCTACCTCGAATCCGTAGGGCGCGGTTCCAACCTCCTGCTCAATCTGCCTCCCGACCAGCGCGGACTGATCCACGAAAACGATGTGAAAGCCCTGCGGGAATGGAAGCAATTACTGGACGCCACATTCTCGAACAATCTGGCCGCCGGCGCCAAAGCATCGGCAGACACCTACCGGGGCAAATCCAAACAATATGCCGCCGCCGGGGTGACTGATGGCAACGAAGAAACATACTGGGCTACGGATGATCAGGTACAGTCCGGCCGTCTTGAAATAGACCTGGGCGCCCCCCAAACCATCCGTTACGTCCTTGTCCGGGAATACATCCGCTTGGGACAGCGGGTAAGGCAATTCAACGTGGAAGCGTGGAAAGACAATGCCTGGGTAGAAATTGCCGCAGGCACTACCGTCGGACACAAACGAATCCTTCCGGTCGAAGCGATAGAGACCTCCAAAATACGTGTCAACATCACGGATGCCGGAGCCTGTCCGTTGATCTCGACCGTAGAGGTATATTAGTGACACATGAATTTTGAACACGGAGACACCCTTGGAATTTTAGCAGATTTTCTAAGGGTGTTTCCGTGTTCGATATAATTATTGTACCTAGTAACGTAAAATAAATAACCTGTAAAAGATTGTTTGCCGACTGTCCCATTCCCGTAGGGAATATCGCTCGGTAGTAGAAACGCATCGTTCCCGCCTTACCCGGCATTCCGTCAGGAATGCATCCGTTATTACCGGTGGCATACCTGACGGCATGCCGGATTGTGTAGGCGTATTCCTTTCTACCGAGCGATAATCCCTACGGGATTGGTTGCTTGTTGTTATAACTTGTTTATTTTTCATCCCCTAAGTACATGACAAAAAATCAAAGACATTAAAATCGAATTTGGCAAAGGGATTCAGCACATATTCAGCCATAAAACGTTGAATACGGCGCAGTGAAGAATCGGCTTTCGCCTCCGTTTCAAAAGCGACAGCCAATTTTTCGTAGCCGACAGTTTGAACTTTGCACGGGGCACAAATAAACATGCCCAAGAACTTTATGCGGGCGAGATTCATTTCCCCCCGCAAAATTTTTACTGAGAATAGAAATTAATTGAGTACTTTTGTACTTGACCTTGAGATTTTTTGTTTCCATTATAATTGTTTGAAAATCAGCTATAAAGATACAAAATTCCAAGGTCTTTTCCAAATAAAAAAGCAACTTTTTTTGTTGATATTCAATTGTTTATAAAAAAGCAGCTTTTTTTGTCATGTAGTAAAATCTTTGAGTTTTTGTCATGTACTTAGATATGGATTACAAACTATTGCCGCTGCATTGCCGAATCCTTTTGCCATACTCGATTTTAATGTCTTTGATTTTTTGTCATGTACTTAGGGAGGCTATAGAAAAAGCCTCTTTACGGCTTGTGGTGCAAGCAATATTGGATTTCAGAGATACTGCAACAGAAATTTTTGAATTTGAAAAAGACCTTGTTGCCGACATTGGAGAGGATTTGACGCGAGAGGCTTTGGATAAACTTGGCGTTTCTAAAATTGACCAAAGATTGTTCGGCAAAATTGATTACAAGAAGGCGCGTTATCTGTTTCATCCTGATTTTGCGATTAAACAGGCTCTATTTGTCGATTCTAAAGCCGAGAAATTAAGCGGGAAGGAAACCGCAACGCTTCAAACTTCACAATTATCAATGACCGTCAAGCAAATACGTGCGAATGAAGATATAGATGTTCCGGGTAAATTGCCGTGTATCATAGATAATGCTTTTATTACAACGACTATCTTTGTGAAATATAACTACAAGGAATCGGACAGGAATAATATTTTGGAAGACATCACTATTGCTGCTCTGCCTAACGGTTTTCTGCAAAATCGGTATAATCCGACTGCTCATGATACAATTTTCATCGCAGGTCGTAATGCGCCGTCCAGAGGGGAAGAATTTAGAGTCAGGCTGAGTTTTAATAAATTGAAAACAAAAGCCAAATGGCGTGTCCAAAATATAAAATTGTTTCCTGATGAATTTGTTTGGGATGAATGATTACCTCAATCTACTCATTGAAGATATATGGAAATTTACATGAGTTTGCTGCCGAATTGATGAAATCCGTCCATTCGGATTTGCAATCCGAATGGATGGATTTTTTGCGTTGGACTTTGCGAATTTGTAAAGTGAAGCAGTCCGGTTGTCGGTTGATGGCCGGATTGCTTTTTTTAGTGGGGGAGGTGTTTGGGAATGGTCTTTGTTTGCTGCAAGTTGGTTTTTCTGCCCATTCGGATTTGCGATTCTGTTTTTTTTGCGGATTACAAATCCTTATACTCCATTCCGCAGATTGCAAATCCTGCGGGACGAGGGGTTATTGCGCAATATTCTTTTTTAATTGCCGGATAAATTGCATGGATTGTTCGCTAACTGTTCCATCCTGATATATCAGCAAATTAAATGTGACCGGGCCTTTACCCTTGCATGATTTAACAAGATTCGTCATATATTGAATATCCAATACAGGCGCCGGAATAGGTTTATCGTCCGGATATTGGCTCCTTGCATATACCCAATCTCCTTCAAGCGCTAAAAGCGCCTGGAAAGGCAGACCTGCTCCCGGCCCTTCTTTAATGATTCTTGATGACGGGGCGCTGCAATCCGAATAGGTTTCTCCAGCCCAATAATCTTGCCTTTGTGTGAAAGCGGGATATGTCCATGTGTTGAGAGCGATAATCCGACCGGGGTTACCGGTTTTTGCTGCCGTGTAAAATGAATCCATTGAGAGATCGGGATGTTCCTCTATACATTGATACCATCCGTCAAACCAATAACCGGCAATTTTTTCTCCATATCGTTGTCCTATCTCATTCAGTATGTCGGTGGATACACGCATAAATTCCTTACTGTCTAAATGTTGTGCAAATACATGGACGGCAAAATAAGTAATTAATTTTATGTCTCTTTTTGCAAGTTCGTCGGCAATTTCAGCAATTAAATCACGGTTGGTAGTAGTCCCCGGATGGTATTGCTCCCAACTTTGAATGGGGGCCGGGCAATATGCTTCGGCATGTCCGATGGTAAATATCACATATCCGGCTCCAGCCTCTTGTACCATATTGGCAAATTGGGTTACATCAAAATTCCTGACCGCATCGGCGAATGGCAAGGGTTTCCCTTTCTGCGGCGACGCTTCCGACGTCCAATGAAACATTAATCCGTAAGGAACAGACGCAAGCCATGAAGCATCGGCTCGTTGCAAGACAATACGTTCTGTTTCTGCAATTATTTTTTCCGAATCGGTTGCAGGGATAAGTTCAAATGTATGTATGAGGAAGTTGGAGCCGTTTTCTCCCGGAGATACTTTAACGGTAATCTCCTGAGCGCCTTTTTCAAGGGAGAGTTTTCCGCCGGTTGTTTTCCGAACGAAATTGATTTGATGCCATTCTCCGGCATAGGGATATACCAAGCCTTTTGTCTCCGGTAATGTTTGGGAAAACGCATGACTGCCGTTGACTTCAAACGAAATGTTCCCTTCCGCATTGGTCGAATAGACGATAATTACAGCGTATTCATTACTTTCAGGGATGTCAATATTCCATGTAAAGCTACATTCATTTTCCAGGATAAGATGACTCACCTGCTTGCGAAATTCCCCCTTGACAGGCAAGAGATTATAAGCATGGATTTTTATGGGAGAAGACTGCCATTCTCCTGTATATGTTTCCAATGCAGAAGCGGGATAAGAGTCTATACGATCGTTTGTCTTGCAACCACAAAACAGAATAAAACAGATAATAAGTGATCCAAAAAAAGTCTTTTCTACAGCTATTTGGGCGGGATAATTTTTCATTATTTAAATGGTTTAATATGGAAATAAACCACTCAGGAATGTTGATTCCCAAGTGGTTTAATAATCGATTAATAATTAATTGCTATTGGGCATTGGATTTTCCCCGTCGTTCTCCGGATCGAAGTACGTCTTCGGGTCGAAGTGGCACGTCCGTATCCCCGTCTTGTCAAACGCCTTCTTCAGGGCAGCGGCTTCCTTTTTGAGTTGTTCGCCGTCTTTCGCGTCATGTCCGTTGGCAATAAGCCGGTCGGCATATTCGGCCACCTTTTCGGGTTCGTCGGCGAAGAAGTAGATCGTACAGAGGTTGAAGTACGCCGCATATCGCAGCCGGACATCCGCCTTGTGATTCGGATCGGCGTATTTTTCCGGAATACGCTTGAAATAG
>JAITPV010000037.1 GCA_031289275.1 Tannerella sp. | reverse complement strand
AAGCCTGAATTGCCTGTATATAAAGGATGGGGCGGGACGCCAAAAAGAGCAAGCTATTATAAAGACGTAGCGGTGATGGCCGTTCCGGAAAAGGCGGCGCCGAACGTGGAGGACGTGATGGATATTTCCGATTATATGGATTCGGACGGTCGTTTAAAATGGCAGGCGCCGGAGGGCGTCTGGACGGTTTACCGTATCGGTCATGCGCCGACCATGTCCAACCCGCACCCCCTGCCCGACGAATTAATCGGAAAAACATTGGAAGTGGACAAAATGAGCCGCGAACATAACATCTATCACTGGCAACAACTGTTGAATCCGTTGGTGGAGCATCTGCAGGAATACATCGGCGATTCGTTTACGTTTATTCATATTGACAGTTATGAAGCCGGCGACCAGGACTGGACGCCCCTGTTTCGCCATGAATTTATCCGCCTGAAAAGTTATGACCCGTTACCCTGGATTGCCTTACGGCTTTCTATCGGCGAAAGAGATGATTTAACCGCTTTTTCCAAAGATTATAAAGACGTGGTTAACCGCCTTTTTATTGACAACGGCTGGACTGTGGCGAAAGAAATGATTCATCAATCGGGCTTGCAGTTTCTTTGGGAACCCTACGAAGGCCCTTTCGATACCTACGAATCCGTAGTTCTGCCGGACGTTCCCATGGGCGAGTTCTGGACAGGCGGAACCGGCGCTATCAGTACAACGGTTGTCCGGGCAGCCGGGCAATACGGAAAAAGGATTGTGGGCGCGGAAGCCTTTACCGGACGACCGGAAATCAGTCAATATACGGAAGACCCGGCGTTCCTGAAACATTCCGCCGACGGCAGTTTTGTCTCCGGCGCCAACTGGCTGTTCCTGCATCACTGGGTACATCAGCCTTTCGACGACCGCTACCAGCCGGGCATGGGTATGGGATGGTGGGGTACGCATTTCGGCAGGCATCAGACATGGTTCAAACCGGGTAAAGCATTTATGACTTACCTGTCGCGCTGTCAAATGTTAACGCAACAGGGGACGTATGTTTCTTCCGGCACAGACAGACTGCACCGCCGGACGCCCGAAGCGGAGCTATTCTTTGTGATCAATCCCGATTCCACCGTGAAAAAGACATACGCCTTTCCCGTAAAAAACCGTGCGCCCGAATTATGGGATGCGTACCGGGGAACCATCCGGCAAACATATCACTGGCGTGAACAGGGCGATTCGACCTATATAGACCTGAATCTGGGACCGGACGAATCCGTGTTTGTTGTTTTCCCTTACCAAAAGGGCGACTATGCGCTGTTGCCGGAAGCGGATGTTATCAGTGAGACCTGCCGTCCGGTTACCGGAGGATGGGATGTATTGTTTCAACCCAAACTGGCGCCTCCGTTCAAACGCAGACTTTCGTCGTTGATTGATTTCGGCAAACAATCCGACGAGGCATTGAAATACTTTTCGGGGACGGCGAAGTACGAAAAAACAATTCATATGTCAGCCGGCGACATCGGTAAAGACAAACAGGTGGTGTTAGACCTCGGCGAGCTGCACGATATTGCGGAATTGGAAGTGAACGGCGTGTCGGCGGGCGTCCTGTGGTCTCCTCCCTATAAAACGGATATTACGCCTTACCTGAAAAAAGGCGACAACAAAATCACTGTTTACGTGACCAACAACTGGGCAAACCGTCTGATTGGCGACGAACAGCATCCGGCGGATTTCGAGTGGGGCACAGACCGTGGCGAGCAAATGGGCCGGGCGATGAAAGCCTATCCGGAATGGTTTATCCAAAAGAAACAGCGTCCTTCGGCCGGCCGGAAGACATTTAATATCTGGTATTATCACCGGAAAGATTCTCCGCTGCAACCGGCCGGATTACTCGGCCCGGTGCAGCTGATCAAGTCCGATCGGGTGGATATGGAAAAGCGGGTGCAGGAACTCAAAGACCTCCGGTGGGGCATGTTCATCTGTTGGTCGTTCAGCACGTTTTCCGGAGAGGAATGGACACGTAACGTAACGGACATCACGCATTTTCGCGCCAAAGAAGTGGATACCGACCAGTGGGCGCGAACCGCCCAAGAGGCCGGGATGGGATATATCTTATTCCTGACCAAGCATCATGACGGCTTTTGCCTGTGGGATACGCAAACGACCGACCGGAAAGTGACGAATGCGCCGCTCGGCAAGGATGTGCTGGCCAAACTCCGGAAATCGTGTGACAAATACGGTATCAAACTTGCTCTTTACTTCTCGGAGGGCGAATTTGACTGGCCCAAGCCCTCCGCCGACAAGTTGAGCGAGCACCAGAGTAACACGGGCGGCGGCATAAACCCCGAAATGAAGAAAGCACAATTAAAGGAGCTGCTCACCCAATATGGCCCTGTCGAGTACATCTGGTTCGACCATGCCGTGGGAGACGGCGGCCTGAATCATGACGAAACGACCGCCTGGGTCAAGCAGTTTCAGCCGGGCTGTTTTGTCGGCTATAATCACGGCAACCAAGCCTCTGCCGACATCCGTCTCGGCGAAATGGGCAAACCCGCCGCACTTGACGACGCCTCCGGAGCCGGCCCTTATCAGAGCGCCGGAGGAAAAGAAGCGCGCTACTTGCTCGCAGAGTTTACCTATCCGATTCTGACGCCTCATGAGGGAGGCGCGATGTGGTTTTATTCCCTGCCGAAACATGACGGGTTAGCGCATCCTGCCGCCAAACTCTATGAGGATTATCTCGGAGCGGTTAAGTACGGAAACATCTTTTCTTTGGATGTCGGGCCGGATTATAACGGCAAACTGCGCGAGATAGACGTCAGGACATTGCAGGAAATCGGACGTCTCATCCGGAAACAAAACGGTACGAAATAAACGGAAAACATTCTTATTAATAATCGATAATAATAAAAACAATGAGTACACAATTAAAAGCAGCAGGCATCTTGTTCCTGTATCTGGCCGTCGCATGGTGCAGTCCGGCAATGGCGCAACAAAAACCAATCGAACTCCTCTCGCCCGACGGGACGGTCACAGTCTCGGTCACGCTGGGGGAGAAGATTTATTACAACGTTTCGAGCAACAACGAAGTTTTGTTGCAAAACAATGAATTGCAACTCCAACTGCGCAGCGAAACACTGGGTAAAAAACCCAAACTGAGCGGACAGAAACGCGCGTCGGTAGATGAGAAAATCAAACCGGTTGTTCCCTTCAAATTCTCGACGGTTGAAAACAGGTACAATCAACTGTTACTGAATTTCAGCGGCAACTATTCGGTGGAGTTTCGCGCCTTCGACGACGGCTTCGCGTACCGTTTCATCACCCGTAAAAAAGGAACGATAGATGTCATGCACGAGGATTTCAACCTCTCTTTCCCGTCGGATTACCTG
>JAITPV010000025.1 GCA_031289275.1 Tannerella sp. | reverse complement strand
GAGGAAATTTTATTACGGTGTCCACCACCTATGAAAGAATTATCTGCATTTTGATTGATGATATTACTTTCTCCTGCACCGATAATGGAATTTTGAGCAAACAGTTATTTTCCCGAATCGGATAAGCGTTTTTTTACGTCTATCTTGTGTTTTAGACGTTTCATTCAGGCAGGATTCCATGTAAAATTATGCCCTTTTTGCGACCATTTGAAATTCACCCGTTGTGAAACGCTTCCGTAAAAAGCGCATGTAATCGCTTCTTGGCTTCTTCGAAATCCGGTGTCCGCCCCAGTTCTTTATCTAATGAAGTCACTCCTTTATTGGTAAATCCACAGGGATGAATGAATGAATAAGCGTTCAAATCCGTCAGGATATTCAGAGCAAATCCGTGCATCGTTACGAAGCGGCTGCTTTTCACGCCAATCGCACAGATTTTGCGTGCCTGTGAGGTCTGTGCATCCAGCCATACCCCGGTAGCGCCGGCCAAACGTTCTCCTTTCAGTCCGTATAAAGAAAGAAAGCGCATCACAATCTCTTCCAGCATTTCGATGTACTGCCTTAACCCCATGTGAAACATTTCCAGATCAAATACCGGGTATCCGGTGATTTGTCCGGGCCCGTGATACGTAATATCTCCTCCGCGGTTCGTGTAATAAAAGGAAAAGCCATTATCTTTCAGCAGGGTTTCCGATACCAGCAAATTGGATATTTGCCCGTTTTTTCCCAGGGTAAAAACCGGCTGATGTTCGCAGAAAAAAAGTTTATTATCCCTCTGCCAACCGTGTTTTTTGGCCTCCAAAAGCGCTTCAAATGCGGCGGTTTGGATAGACAGCGCCTCTTCGTATGCCATCCGGCCTAAATCATGAAAACAAAAGGCTCCCATTGTCCGATGCCATTAATTGGTTTTTGTAAAAGGGCGGTATCCCATGTTAACGGTCTCTATTTTTCGCATTAACGAAAGAATATCACGCTGTCTTCCTTGCAGGTAGGCCGAAGGGTGGGCCGGATCCCTTTTCCGCGGGTCGGGGAGTATGGCGGCAATCAAGGCGCCTTCGCCCCGTGTCAGTTCTTCCGCAGGTTTTCCGAAATACGCGAATGCCGCGGCTTCGATGCCATAAATGCCTGCGCCCATTTCGATGGAATTAAGATATACTTCCATAATACGCTCTTTTCCCCAAATCCATTCGATTAATACGGTAAAATAGGCTTCCAGGCCTTTCCGGAAATAGCTTCTTCTTGGCCACAGGAATACATTTTTGGCCGTTTGTTGCGAAATCGTACTGGCGCCGCGCAAACGACGGCCTTTCCGGGCTTCCTCCAACGCTTTATTTATCTGACTGCGGTCAAAACCGGAATGTTCCATAAACAGATTGTCTTCCGATGCCACTACGGCTTGTATCACCGGCTGGGAAATCTGCTTGATAGATACCCATTGATGCTCAATCCTGTCTGTTCCGTCCGGTTCAAATAGCCGGATGAGCATTAAGGGTGTGTAATGGATGGGAACATATTTATAGACAAGCACCGTGGCGATACTGAAAATAAACAGCGAAAAGAAAATGTTCCGGCACCAAATTAAAATGCGTCTGATGATTTTCATAGGGATATTTTCTTTTCATTGCCTGTACTTCACTATCTTAAACGGTCTAATGAACGGACAAGCACTTCGTCCGCCCCAATATTGCGTATGGCCAAATAATCCAATATCAGGTTAATGAGAGGAAACGCCAATGCCAGGCGTACGCCGAAATGAAACCCCGGTTGTGCCGACAGGTTCCATAGAAAGAACGCAAATATGCCGTAAAATCCGGCCAGCAGAATGGCGTTAAAAATACAGAGTCGTATTTGCAGGATACGATTTTTGTATATAAAAACCGTTATGATTGATAGTAATGCAATCACGACCGGCAAAGCAAATAACGCCCAAGTGGGGTAGGTCAATTCCGGCGGAGTGGTAACCGTATGCAGTCCCAGCGCATCAAAGGCATATGCAACGCCTCCCGATTGAACAACCGCCAGGGGCAAAAAAAGCATGGCGATTGATAATGCGGTAATCAATAATAAATAAACCGTTTGGATACGTTGTAGCATACTGTTATGTCCTGTTTACAGATTACTTTTCTCCTTTAACGGATTCCTGTAATATAACTTGCCTTCCTCATATTCCTGAGCGGCAATCAGAGTCGGTTTCGGCATTTTTTCATAAAAACGGGAAATTTCAATCTGCTCCCTGTTTTCAAACACTTCTTCCAGGTTGTCATTATAGAAGGCAAATTCCGAGAGCTTTTTTTCCAGATCATGTTTTACTTCGGCAGAAATCTGATTCGCACGTTTAGATATAACCATCAAGCTTTCATACACATTTCCCGTATCATTGCATAACCTTAGCATGTCACGTGTCACCGTGGTTACCGGTGCATTTGATTTACGATAATCCATATTTATGTTTTAAATTCAAATTAATAACTTTTGCTGATATGTTTGTTGGCAAAATCAAAATATTTCCGGACTTGCTTTATGTATTTCCCTTCCGGATATTCATTTACATAATTGTAATATTCGTCTACCACATCCCGGTAACGTCCTTGCAAACGATCTTCCACACTCACCAGCGCCAATTCATATTTTGCTCTAATTTTCAGTATAATAAATTCTTCGCGATACTTGGAGTATGGGTAATCCTTCAATGCGTTCTCGGCCGTGATCACACACGAACGATAGTTATTTCCCATATAAGTGCCCAGATTATAATATAACTGTATACTTATTAATTCCTTGTAGGCCAATTTCTCCTGCAGTTCGAATAATATTTCCTGCGCCTGTTTCGCCCGTTCGCTTTGCGGATAATATTCCATATACAGTTCCAGTTGCGCAATGGCGTCATAGGTCTGTTTCTGATCTAAACGAGGGTCAGCCGAATCAAGGTATAGCCCGTATCCGGAATAGAAACGCGCCAATTCGGTATATTCGCCTTTCGGATAGGTCGTATAATATGTTTTGAAATATTCCGATGCGGTTTGGTAATCTTTTTGCCCGTAATAACTTTGGGCTAACAGATATAACGATTCTTCCGCATGAACAGTACCTCTGAAAATAGTAACTACCTCTTCCAGTAATGTTGCTGATTTGGTATACTTTTTCTCATTGAAATATTTCTTGGCATAGGAATATTTCAATTCATAGTCCGTACTTTTTAAAATCTTATTGTATTCGCCACACGAGGAGCACAATAAAACCAGTGTCATTAAAAATACAACCTTATTCATTTACCTGATTTTAGTCGGCAAAGGTAATGCTTCCTGCTTAAATAACCATCATGTAAAACGTTAATAATTATAACTTATACAATTCACTGATTGCAATCAGTTCCAATTTATTATCTGTTAATACTTTTGCGCACTTCTCCAAGTTGTCCGGACGGATAATCACATGTGCCGACTCTCCTTCCGTGAACGCATACATATATTCTATAAACAGACCGGCCTCCGTGATAATATTCATGGCTTTAGCAAGCGCTCCGGGCTGATTCGGACAATGCAGGCATACGACATCCGCTTCCGTCACGGCATATTTATTGTTGCGAAGCACATGAAGCGCTTTATCCGTATCGGATACGATCAATCGCAAGATACCGAAATCCGAGTTTTCGGAAACGGTAAAGGCGGTCATATTAATGTTTTCTTTCCCCAATAATTTGGCAACTTCGGTGAAGCGGCCTCTTTTATTTTCTAAAAAAATAGATAATTGTTTTACTAACATAGCATATATTTTTAACGATTAAATTAATTTCCGGTTATCAATCACATGTTTGGCCTTTCCCTGGCTACGCTCAATGCTGCGCGGTTCCACGATTTTGACATCGGGCTGAATGCCGATCACGCTTTGCAGACGGGCGGTCACCTTCTTCTTTATGGCAATCATCCGGGTCATTTCGTCGGAATAATATTCCGGACGGAGTTCCACCTGTACCTGGAACGTATCCGTATTATTCACCCGGTCAACAATAATCATGTAATGCGGTTCAAACTCTTCCAACTCTAAAATCACCGATTCTACTTGCGACGGGAAAACATTGACGCCGCGGATAATCAACATATCGTCGCTACGTCCGAGGATGCGATTCATGCGAACGGCAGTCCGTCCACAGCGGCATTTTTCATAATTCAAACAAGTCAAATCCCGTGTGCGGTAACGAATCATCGGCATTCCGCTTTTGGTTAATGTTGTGAATACCAACTCGCCAAATTGACCGGGCGCCACAGGTTCCAGTGTTTCCGGATCAACGATTTCCGGGAAGAAATGGTCTTCCCACAAATGAGTGCCGTCCTGGTATTCACATTCACCGCCTACGCCCGGCCCACAGATTTCGGTAAGTCCGTATATATCATACGCCTTGATGCGCAGTTTTTCTTCCAGTTCCTTCCGCATATTGTCTGTCCAGGGTTCGGCCCCGAAAGCGCCGACTTTCAGTTTAAATTCTTCGATCGGAATGTCGGATTCATGAATCGCTTCGGCCAGAAAAAGCGCATACGAAGGGGTACATGCCAAACCGTTGGCTCCGAAATCGTGCATTAGTTGGATTTGTTTCTGCGTATTTCCGCTGCTCATCGGAATCACAGTGCCTCCGATCGTCTCCACGCCTCCGTGGGCGCCTAAGCCTCCGGTGAAAAGACCGTAACCGTAAGACACCTGCACGATGTCATTTTTGGTTACGCCGTATGCAATCAGACAGCGGGCTACTGCTTCATTCCATACACTCAAATCCTTACGTGTATATCCTACCACAATCGGTTTTCCTGTTGTGCCGGAAGACGCATGCAGACGTACAATTTCCGACATCGGCACAGCCAGCAATCCGAATGGATAATTATCCCTCAAATCCTGTTTGACGGTAAAAGGTAACTTCACGATGTCGTCAATCGACTGAATATCGTCGGGCGTAATCCCGGATTCCTGCATTTTTTTCCGGTAGAAAGGTGTATTGTGATATACATGTTCTACCACATTTTTTAATCGGATGGATTGCAATTTACGCATCTCTTTCCGAGGCATACATTCCATTGTATCATTCCAAATCATACTTCATTTTGTGTTTTAAATTCATATTCGGGATACAAATATACAATTATTTTTGTTTAATCCAATTTTAATACGGCGAGGAATGCTTTTTGCGGCACTTCGACTGTTCCGATTTGCTTCATACGCTTTTTCCCTTCTTTTTGTTTTTCAAGCAATTTGCGCTTACGGGAGACGTCGCCTCCGTAACATTTGGCGGTTACGTCTTTTCGCACGGCTTTCACCGTTTCGCGGGCAATGATTTTAGCGCCGATGGCAGCTTGAATCGCAATGTCAAATTGTTGACGCGGAATGAGTTCTTTCAGCTTTTCGCACATCCGGCGTCCGAACGCTACGCTGTTGTCAACATGTGTCAGTGTAGAAAGGGCGTCCACCGATTCTCCGTTCAGCAAAATATCTAATTTTACCAGGCGCGATTCGCGGAAATCATGTAAATGATAATCAAATGAGGCGTATCCCTTGGAAACACTTTTCAGTTTGTCATAGAAATCAATCACAATCTCGCCTAACGGCATATCGAAAAATACCTCGATCCGATCGCCGGAAATGTATTCCTGTTTTACTAAAATGCCTCGTTTCCCCAGACATAATGTCATGATTTGTCCGATATAGGCCGTTCTCGTAATCACGGATGCCCGAATATAAGGCTCTTCGATATGGTCAATCAAGGTCGGGTCGGGCAGTCCTCCCGGATTATGCACTTCCATGCAAATTCCTTTCTTGTCGTATACCTTATAAGATACGTTCGGCACCGTCGTAATCACATCCATATTAAATTCGCGATCAAGGCGTTCCTGTACGATTTCCATGTGCAGCAATCCCAAGAAGCCGCAACGGAAACCAAAACCCAAGGCAACCGAACTTTCCGGCTGGAAGGTCAGAGAGGCATCGTTCAACTGTAATTTTTCGAGCGAGGCGCGCAGGTTTTCGAAGTCTTCTGTTTCGATCGGATACACACCGGCAAAAACCATAGGCTTCACTTCTTCAAAGCCTGAAATCGCTTCTTTGGCCGGACGTCCGACGTGCGTAATGGTATCTCCAACCCGGACTTCCTTAGAGGTTTTAATGCCGGAGATAATGTATCCCACGTCGCCTGTCCGGACTTCTTCGCGTGGACTCATGGTCAACTTCAGTATCCCGACCTCGTCCGCTTCGTATTCTTTTTCCGTAGCGATAAACTTCACCCGGTCGTGTTTCCGGATCACTCCGTGTACCACCTTGAAGTAGGCGATAATGCCGCGAAACGAGTTGAAAACCGAATCGAAGATAAGGCATTGCAATGGAGCGTCGGGGTCTCCTTCCGGTGGCGGCACTCGTTCGACAATGGCGTCTAATAGCTGGAAAACGCCTTCTCCTGTTTTGCCGCTGGCACGAAGAATTTCGTCCCGCTTGCAACCCAACAGTTCGATTACCTGATCTTCTACCTCGTCCGGCATCGCACTGGGCAGGTCAATCTTATTGACCACCGGAATGATGACCAAATCGTTTTCAATAGCCATATACAGGTTTGAAATCGTCTGCGCCTGAATGCCTTGTGCGGCATCCACAATGAGCAATGCACCTTCGCACGCAGCAATGGAGCGCGACACTTCGTAAGAAAAATCGACATGTCCCGGGGTATCAATCAAGTTCAGGGTGAATACCTTTCCTTTATATTGATAATTCATTTGGATCGCATGACTTTTGATTGTAATGCCGCGCTCGCGTTCCAGATCCATATCATCCAGCACCTGGGCTTGCAAATCTTTGCCTTCCACGGTCTTCGTATATTCAAGTAAACGATCGGCTAATGTGCTCTTGCCATGATCAATATGAGCGATAATACAGAAATTGCGAATATGATTCATATGCGAAATTTATTTTTTTTGGTGTGCAAAGATAGGAAATATCGCATAAATAGTCTTATTTTTGGCATGGCTTTTGATGTAAATTTAGAAGATATGACGATAAAAGAGGTAAATACGATTTATACCCGGATTGTGGAGGCGCTGGACAGCGGCGCTTTAAAGATGGCTTTGGATTTGATTCAAAGTCTGATATCCGGTTCGCAGGTTCATTCCTTTCAAAATAAGTTGAATGAGATACGGAAAACGTATCAATATCTGCTGCACTACTATGCCGAAGGTACCAAAGACCCGATGCAGGAGCAAATCTATGCAAACATCCGCACCGGGGTGTATGAATTGGCCGACCGGATCCGATTTCAGGTATTGTTTGCCGATTCACAGCAGGCGTACTTTATTACCGGGCGGACGTCATCCTCTTATCCGGTAGAAACAGCAACGCTCATGGAAGAACTGCAAACACACTATGACGTGGACGATTTGAGCCATTATGAGCAATCCGTTCGTCGGTTGTTTGATCTATTATGGGTGACAGCCTTTTTGTCTGAAGCCGATATTCGAATCATTCGTCAGGCATTAAAGAGCAATCACTTTCCGTTAGTGGCAAAATGTCAGCTCGTCTCGGCGCTTTTACTCGGATTGCAGGCGTCTTTTGACAAGGAAAAACTATACCTTCTTTTTGATGCGGCGAATGAAACGGACGACGAAGTCAAAATTCGCGCCCTGATAGCCATTTGCCTGACACTTTATACTTACCGGCAGCGGACGGCGTACTATCCCGGTATCCGGCACCGGTTGGAGATTCTTGCGGAAATGCCTGATTTCAAAAGGATATTGGAAACCATTATCCGGCGTTTTATCCTTTCTCGTGAAACGGAAAAAGTAACTCATAAATTGCAGGAAGAGATTCTCCCGGAAATGCTGAAACTGACTTCAAAAATAAATCCGCATACCGGCCGGTTTGATTTACTTTCTGAAGTGGCGGGAGACGATATGAATCCGGAATGGCAAGATTTTCTGTCCGATAGCAATTTGGCGAAAAAAATCGAAGAATACAGTCATTTGCAGGAAGAAGGACTTGACGTGATGCATTCTACGTTTGTGCACCTGAAACATTTTCCGTTTTTCCGCAATATCAGTAACTGGTTTTTACCATTTACGACACAATATTCCGCCTTCAGGGACAAATCGGAAGTGAATAGCGCCGTATTGGGAACCATGATGCAGGCGGCTTTTATGTGTAATTCCGATAAACATTCATTTTTTTTCAGCCTGCTTCAACTTCCGGAAGAACACCGTAATGCCATGCTACATCAGGTGGACAGCCAAATTGGCGAAATGAACCAACAGTTGGCACAGGAGTTGAAAAGTAATCAAAACAAAGTGGAAAGTATCACAAGTCAATACGTTCAGGATTTGTATCGTTTTTACAAGCTGTATCCACGCCATACGGATTTTGAGGATATTTTCAACTGGACGCTGGACTTTCATACTCTTCCGGTATTGAAGCCCTATTTGTCCGACACGGAAACCTTGATAACTATTGCGGAACTTTATCTTCGGAAAGGCTATTTTGAAAGTGCACAGACCATATACAATCAATTATTTGCACAGGAAGTACGAGATGAAATGCTTTATCAGAAGCTGGGCTATTGCAAGCAAATGACCGGTGATTTGCAGGGTGCGCTGGAAGAATATCTTCGTTCCGAGATGCTGAATCCGGACAGTAAATGGGTCGTTCGCCGGATTGCCGATTGTTACCGGGCGCTGAAACAGCCCGGAGAAGCGCTCAAATTCTACCTCCGCTATGAACAGTTACACCCGGATACCATCCCGGTATTGATATATACCGGACATTGCCATTTGGAATTGAAACAGTACGAAGAAGCATTAAAATATTATTTTAAAGCGGATTATTTAGAGCCGGAAAGCCGTAAGGCATGGCGTGCGGTTGCATGGTGTTCTTTCCTGGCCGGGAAATATGACCAGGCACGCCATTATTATCAAAAGATCGT
Source organism: Tannerella sp. (assembly GCA_031289275.1). Lineage (GTDB taxonomy): Bacteria > Bacteroidota > Bacteroidia > Bacteroidales > Tannerellaceae > Tannerella. The sequence goes on along the minus strand of JAITPV010000025.1, from coordinate 1,851 downwards.
TGATCATCAGCCTCAGACGCAGGATTTCCTGAATGCCGGACATACGGAATGGAAGTTGCTCCATATTCAGCAGGCGCTGGCCTTCTATCAGGCGGCCGTACAAGCGGAAGCCGGCGATTTTGAGAAATTCCTGACGCTATTCAAGCAGGATATTCCCGATTTGATTCTGGCCGGGATTGAACCGTCGGAAATACCTCTGCTACTGGATCAATTAGGTTATTATTTAGATCGTTAAATAGGATAGCGCGATGATGTCGCGATAATAAAATGACGTTGCTCCGAAAAAGGTAATATATATCGTTTTTGTTGAAGTATTAATGGCATACAAGTTGAATGTATTATTCTGCAATCCGACCGGATTCCGTTCAATCGGTGATTTTGGGCTTTTGTCCGAGGGTGACATATTATTCGCTATAATCATGATTTGTTTAGGTAAAGCGGGGTTGAGATTGCGGAATCCATCTACTTCATAATTCAAATACGTATGTATATGACCTCCCAAATAGCAGATAAATTCACCGGGTGTATCCCTGAAAGACACATTCACGGAGAGGCTGTCCGATTCAATAACCCGGTTGGGGTATTTTTGCGACCAATCATTTTTACTTCGGAAAGCTTCAATTATTTCCGGGATCATCTTCCAGCCATACATATATTCATCATAGGAGAAGTATCGAACGCCTTCGTCGGTTGACGATAAGGGATGGTGCACCAGCACAATCACACTATGATTCGCCGTCATATTCTCTTTTAGCGCCGTCCGGCAAAACCAGTCAATCTGTTGTTGGGAAAAGGTGGCATAACGTTGAGTGTCATGTACCGTACCTTCCTGATCAATCACATCCAAGGCGATAATCCGGATGGTGCCACCCATCGGATTGGGCAAATCGGCATAATAGTAATTTTGTGCTTCCGGCGAATGAATCGGATAATTCGTCTGGGAGGTCACATGATTATATATGTCCGATTTGCTCGTCGCAAAATCCGGGCGTTCCCGGTTGAGCATATTGGAATCATGATTCCCGGTTGAGGCAAAGGTGGGGGTTGTATTGTAGAAATAAAGGCTCCTTGCAAAAGCATCCATATAAGTCAATGCCAGTTCGCGGGTAGTATTGTTCGGATTGTTCCCAATATGGTCGCCGGTATCCACCAACGCATCTATGTTCGCTTCCGAATCGTTTGCAAACCGGATGGCTTCATTTAAATTGGACGGGTTTTGGACATGATTGTTACTTGACCACGGCGTCAAATGAGCATCAGAGATGTGCATAAGTTTAAACATGTTGCTTTGCCCTTGTTTTAAGATATCGGACGTGGCGGGTAAGAATTTGCTCAGACAGTTTTGCCGGTTAATTTCATAATAACCCATTATTTCCTCTTTGCTGGCGGTGGTGTCGTCTTTACATCCCGATAAAAGACCTGTAATCAGATTGCAACTGATTACAATTACAATAGTGCTTAAAAATCTATTCATTTAGTTCTTCAAATAATTGCGGCAAAGGTAGGCTTTTTATCTAAAAAAACAAGCAAGCGGGTTTGTTTTTATTCGGACAGCACATTCACCTTTTATCTCATTCCCTCGTACAAATCACGAAGTAAGAATGATGAATACAATAATCATAGCCGTCCCTTCGGATTTGTAATCACGAGTGTTCGGAAGATTTTCCATTTCCTGATATTTTTTCTCCAAAATCACAGTTCAGACGCTTCGTACGATATTGAATTTCCGTTCGTGCGAGCCGTTGAAGCGGCCTTTGCCTTGCAGGATCACCGTGGCTTCGCCCGCTTCGACGTTGTGCCTGTAAGTCACGTTGAAATCCTTGGCAAACACGAGTTCCACGTCTTCGTACC
>JAITPV010000148.1 GCA_031289275.1 Tannerella sp. | reverse complement strand
TAAAAGAACCTTGATTACGACAGCGCTACCCTATGCCAATGGGCCGGTGCATATTGGTCATTTGGCAGGAGTTTATGTGCCGGCAGATATTTATGCACGTTATCTTCGCCTGAAAGGGGAGGAAGTCTTGCTGATTGGCGGCTCGGACGAACATGGCGTGCCGATAACACTGAGGGCTAAAAAGGAGGGCGTTACGCCACAAGACGTAGTAGATCGTTTTCACGCGATGATCCAAAAATCATTTAAGGATTTTGGAATTACATTCGATATCTATTCGCGCACGACTTCCTCCGTACACCACCGTACCGCGTCGGAATTTTTTCGTACGTTATATGATAAGGGCGTATTCCTTGAGAAGACAAGCGAACAGTATTATGACGAAGAAGCGAAACAGTTTCTTGCCGATCGCTATATTACAGGCACTTGCCCGCATTGTCGGAATGAGCATGCGTATGGCGACCAATGCGAATCATGCGGCACGTCTCTGAGTCCGAACGAATTGCTTAATCCCAAATCCATGATTAGCGGGAATGTGCCGGTCATGCGTGAGACGAAACACTGGTATCTCCCGTTGGATAAATACGAATCTTTTCTGCGTCACTGGATTCTGGAAGAACATCGGGAATGGAAGCCGAACGTGTACGGGCAATGCAAGAGTTGGCTGGATATGGGTTTGCAGCCACGCGCCGTAAGCCGCGACTTGGACTGGGGAATCCCGGTGCCGGTCGATGGCGCCGAAGGAAAAGTGCTTTATGTCTGGTTTGATGCGCCGATCGGCTATATCTCCAATACGAAAGAATTGTTGCCGGACAGTTGGGAAACATGGTGGAAAGACCCTGAAACAAAGATTGTTCATTTTATCGGAAAAGATAATATCGTCTTCCATTGCATCGTCTTTCCGACCATGCTGAAGGCCGAAGGCACGTATAACTTGCCCGAAAACGTGCCGGCTAATGAGTTTTTAAACCTTGAAAACGATAAAATCTCTACCTCCCGCAACTGGGCGGTGTGGCTGCATGAATATTTGGAGGAATTACCCGGAAAACAGGACATACTGCGTTATGTATTAACCGCCAACGCTCCCGAAACGAAGGATAACGATTTTACGTGGAAAGATTTTCAGGCGCGTAATAACAACGAGTTGGTAGCTATTTTGGGGAATTTTGTCAACCGGGCGTTGGTATTGGCAAACAAATATTTCGATAGCAAAGTACCGGCCTGCGGTGAACTGACGGACTATGACAAACAGACCTTGCAGGAATTTGCAAATGTAAAAGCGGATGTGGAGAGGCTTTTGGACACGTATCACTTCCGCGACGCCCAAAAAGAGGCGATGAATCTGGCGCGTATCGGAAATAAATATCTGGCGGATACCGAACCGTGGAAACTGGCCGGCACCGACATCGGGCGTGTCAAAACGATTCTGCATATCGCATTACAAATCACAGCCAATTTGTCGATTGCGTTTGAACCTTTCCTGCCGTTCAGTATGGAAAAACTGAACCGCATGTTGAATGTGGAGCGGTTGGGTTGGCATCGTCTGGGCGCGACCGATCTGCTGGAAGCAGGCCACGTGTTGGGGACTTCGGAATTGCTTTTTGAAAAGATCGAAGATGCTGTCATCGAAAAACAGGTGCAGAAGTTGCTGGATACGAAGAAGAACAACGAAAGCGCTGTTTCGCAGACAAAGCCGGTGGGTGAAACCATCGCATTTGAGGATTTTGCGAAATTGGATATTCGTGTCGGAACCGTACTTGAATGTATGAAAGTCCCGAAAGCAGATAAACTTTTACAGTTTAAAATTGACGATGGGCTGGGTCTGCGCACGATTGTATCCGGCATTGCCGGATATTACGCCCCGGAGGCGCTGGTGGGCAAACAGGTTTGCTTCATCGCCAATCTGGCGCCCCGTCAACTGAAAGGCATTACCTCCGAAGGCATGATTCTTTCGGCAGAAGATGCGGATGGGAAATTAGTTGTCATCATGCCCGGCGAGAAGGTGAATCCGGGTAGTGAAGTGAAATAAAAAAGAAAATGGATGAAGATTCAAATGATAGACTTGCAAAGTCAGTATGCACGATTGAAAAACGAGATTGACGTTGCTATCGGAGACGTATTCGGCAGCGCATCTTTTATCAATGGCGAACAGGTAAGCGCCTTTTGTGCTCATCTTGCCGAATACCTGCATGTTCCGCATGTCATTCCCTGCGGAAACGGCACAGATGCCATTCGCCTCGCATTGAGGGCGCTGGATGTACAACCCGGCGATGAAGTCATCCTTCCCGCATTTACGTATATTGCAGCAGTGGAAATGGTTGCTTCATTGGGTCTTACCCCCATCCTGATTGATGTGGATCCGGAAACGTTTAACATGAATACCGAATTGCTGGAACGCGCGATTTCCCGGCAGACCAAAGCCGTCATCGTCGTCCATTTGTTTGGGCAAACCTGCGACATGGAGCCTGTTATGAAAATTGCGGTGAAATATAAAATCAGTGTGATTGAGGACAATGCCCAGTCGTTGGGTGCGGAATATACGTTTTCCGATGGAACCGTGAAAAAAGCAGGGACTATTGCACACATCGGCACAACCTCCTTCTTTCCTTCCAAACCGTTGGCCTGCTATGGCGACGGGGGCGCCGTCATCACGTCCGACAGCACATTGGCCGAACGTATCCGGATGCAGGCCAATCACGGGCAAACAGAGAAATATCATCACAAAATCATCGGTTGTAATTCGCGTTTGGATACGATTCAGGCGGCCATACTGGATGTGAAACTGAAGTATATGGATTCATTTGCCAACGCACGCCGGCAAGTTGCACAGCGTTATGACCGGGCGCTAAGCGTATTGAGCGAAATCAAAATTCCGGCAAAATCATCTTTCTCGACGCATATTTATCATCAATATACCATTCGGGTGAAGAATAATCAACGCGATGCCTTGCAAGCCTTTCTGAAAGAGCACGGTATTCCGTCGGTGGTGTACTATCCGCTCCCGGTTCAGGAGCAGGAGGCCTATAAATGGGTGGCGCGGATTTCCGGAGAAGCCGGCGTATCCACGCGATTAAGCCGGGAGGCGCTCTCCTTGCCGATTCACACGGAAATGACGAATGAAACGCAACAGTTTATTATTGATACGGTTCTCCGGTTTTTCCGTAAATAACAGAAGCGATGCAGGAACGAAAAAAAATACGTTTTGCCGTTGTTGGATGCGGACATATTGGGAAACGACATGCGGAAATGATTGTGCGCGACCCGGATGCCGAATTGGCGGCATTGTGTGATATTGTTCCGAAAAAAGCAGTGATGCCCGAAACAGCAACAGTTCCTTTTTTCAATGATTTTACAGATTTGATCAACAGCGGATTGGATTTTGACGCAGTGAATATCTGTACGCCCAACGGGTTGCATGCCGGTATGGCGATTCAGGCGATTGAAGCCGGTCGGCATGTGGTGATTGAGAAGCCGATGGCGCTGACGGTGGCCGATGCGGAAAAGGTGGTACATGCGTCGCTGAAATATCGGAAACAGGTTTTCTGCGTCATGCAAAACCGTTATTCTCCGCCGTCCGTCTGGATAAAAGAACTCATGGAGTCCGGCCGGTTGGGCGCCGTTTACATGGTGCAGTTGAATTGCTACTGGAACCGCGACGAACGGTATTACAAACCGGAAGGCTGGCATGGCAAGGCTGCGTTGGATGGAGGTACGCTGTTTACGCAATTTTCGCATTTTATTGATATTATGTACTGGCTTTTCGGAGATATTCGTGATATACAAGCCCGTTTCTCGGATTTCAACCATGCCGGACTGACCGATTTTGAAGATTCGGGCATGGTACATTTTAGTTTTGTGAATGGAGGGATGGGTAGCCTTTGTTATTCCACATCGGTGTGGGACAGAAATCTGGAAAGCAGCATGCTGATTGTGGCCGAGCATGGAAGCGTCAAAATCGGAGGACAGTACATGAATGAAGTCCTTGAATGTCACATCAAAAATTACGAGATGCCCGCACTCGCGCCGACCAATCCGGGCAATGACTACGGAGCATACAAAGGTTCGGCACAGAATCATCACTACGTGATTCGCAATGTAGTGAATGTGCTTCGGGGAAATACCTCCGAGACCATCACTACCAATGTGCTGGAAGGCCTGAAAGTCGTCGATATTATTCAACGGATTTATGCGTTGAAAAAAAGCGGGCATTGACGTTCGCTTCGTGTAAAAAGACAAATTATCTCCCGGTCTTTGTGAAATAATCCATGTAAATTTGTATATTTGCACGCCTTTTGGTCAGTCTCTGTATGGGACTGACGAGGCTTTGCTGTATATATACGGCAAGTACTTTAATGACAAGATATAGTCAGGAAAAAAGCGAATGAGAACGCAGGCAGTAAAGGATTTTATTAATGAGCATCAGGCATTGTTCTGGTACTCGCCGAAAGACAAGGGCGAGACGGTGAGCGATGAATTGCTGGTAGAAACGATGTTGAATTATGGGACGATGGATGAGATTCGTCGTTTGTTTGAGTTGTTGGGCATCAGGAATGTGGCGAGTATTTTTTTTGCTGCAATTAATCGGAGCGAAAGGCGAAAAAGAAATTATCATGAGCTTACATTGAATTATTTCACCTTATGGTTTAACCGTCATGCATCTTGAAATACTGTCAGACAGTCAAAATGAACTTTTGCCTCATATTGCTCAATTCAGGCGCAGTTTTTATTTAGTGGGCGGAACAGCGATTGCACTATATGTAGGGCATCGTCGCTCAATTGATTTTGATATGTTCTCCTATACCCGGCTGAATAAATCGAGGATAAAACAGAAATTGTTACTCATTCCTTATAAACAGCGGATTATATTCGAGGATGTTGACCAGATGCATTTTTATATACATGAAGTTAAAGTCACATTTTTCAATTACCCCTATCCGGTGGAGCATCCGGTGAAGGCAGAACAAAATTTTTCCATGCCCACATTACTTTCTCTTGCCGCCATGAAGGCTTTTGCGCTGGGGCGAAGGGCTAAATGGAAAGATTATGTCGATTTGTATTTTCTGCTGAAAGACTATTTTACAATAAGCGAAATATCCGGAGAAGCGGAAAAATTATTCCAGATGCACTTTTCCGAAAGGTTGTTCAGAGAACAATTGGCTTATCATGCGGATATTGACTATACGGAAGACGTAGAATTTATGGAAGGATACAAGGCCGATGCGGAAGTAATGAAATCATTCCTGACCGACCGGGCGCTGGAATGGTGAACATTACTCTACACGAAGAAGAGATGCAAAATAGAATAATAGGATTGAAAACGATGTTCAAACAAGATAAATCTTGATAGCTCAAACAATCTGTAAAATTGGCAGCAAGAATTATGAGTACCAAACGCCCTGTTCGCTTTTTTAATACTACCGGACCATGTAATCCGGACGACCATTATATGTTGCCCCCCGAAGAACGTTTGGTGGGAGCACAATTGCATCGGTATATCAGCGATAAACTTTATTGGGTGCTTCACGCGCCGCGGCAAACGGGCAAGACTACGTTTCTGCAAAGTTGGATGCGCGAAATCAACGCCGGCGAAGAAGCAGTGGCATGTTATGTGAGCGTGGAAGCCTGTCAGGGAGTTACCGATACACAAGAGGCTGCGCGTATCATAAGTCGCAGCATTCGCGTAGTTGCGGAAAATGCAGGACTGCCTAATCCGATTCCGGAACAAAGTGCACCCGATACGCTTTATGCCGATACTTTGGTGCAATTGTCCAAAATAGTAGCCCCCAAGCCACTCATCATTCTTTTTGACGAGGTAGATGTGCTTGAAGGCGAGCCTTTGATTCGCTTTTTGCGATTGCTGCGTGAAGGCTTTGCCGGTCGCGGAGTGGGCGCCTTTCCCATATCCATTGCCTTAGTCGGTATGCGCGACTTGAAGGATTATATTACTGCGTCCAAAGGTGGCGTGGCGCCCAATCCCGGCTCGCCGTTCAATGTCAAAGAGGATTCTGCCGTATTGTCAAACTTTCATAAGGCAGATATTGCCAATTTATTCGCCCAACGCACCGCCGAAACAGGTCAGCAAATCACCCCTGATGCGTTGGATTATGTCTGGGAACAGTCGAAAGGGCAACCGTGGATAGTAAACTCTCTGTTCAAGCGCGCTACCATGCGCGTGCTGGATGAAAAGAGTACGGATACCGTTACGCCGGAACACATTCGTCAAGCGCGGCAGCAAATGATAGAGGCACGCGAAACGCATCTCGACGCACTGGCATATCGCATGGAAGACCCGAAAATCCGCAACGTGATGGATTCGCTTATCACAGGCGAACCCAATCCGCAGTTGGCCGAAGGCGATGCATTCAGAATATGCTTGGATTTGGGGTTGGTGGTCATAGAAGACGGCACTCCGCAAGTTGCCAACCCGATTTACCGTGAAATAATAGCGCGCCAACTAACTTACAGCACGCAACTGGCTATAGTAAAACCTTCGTGGCAATGGCAACTGCCCGACGGCTCGCTGGATATGGACAGGTTACTGAAAGAGTTTCAAAAGTTCTGGCAGCGACACTCGGAAATATGGGAACAGAAAGCCGATTATACCGAAGCATTTCCGCATCTCTTGCTAATGGCTTTTCTGCAAAGAGTAACCAACGGCGGAGGACAAATAGAGCGGGAATACGCCGCCGGACGAGGACGACTGGATTTAGCCGTAGAATACAATAAGCGATGGTATATCATCGAAATCAAAATAATCCACTATTACGACACACCGGAGATGGTGCAGGAAGAAGGATTGGAACAAATCCGCGGTTATCGCGACAAGATAGACGCCGCCGCTCCCGCCTATTTAGTCATCTTTGACCGCCGCCCCGAAACAAAATCGAAGCCCTGGATAGAACGGCTTCGCTGGACACAGGCGGACGATGTGACGATAGTCGAGTGCTGATATAGCGTATTTGCCGGATGATGTGTGGATTGTAGCAGAATATATGGTTATTGAAAGAATGACTGCACTGCAATTGTTTATTTTGTATATAAATTGATATACTGGGATACTTTTTCTGCAGGTATAGTGCCCTTAGTGATTGGCATATTTTTCTTTTCGTCGGGCAGCTATTTTTTATTGGCATTATTGGCGAATATATTGGCCTATACACAAGTACGTAAACGTCCATTAGTGATAGAGAAAGAGCGAATAAATTTTCAAAACCAGGATGGAGATTGATGTTTCGTTTTGTGCTATAGGGTGGCAAATATTCAGGTATAATAAAAATAAACGATGGGAATAATCATTCGTCAGAGCATAAAGGGAATTATCGTTAATTATGTAGGTGCTTTCATCGGCTTTTTAACCACCTTTTTTATTTTGACAAAATTTCTTTCTCCCGAAGAAATCGGATTGACAAGAGTGATTTTGGAAGTATCGACATTAATAGGTTCAATCGCCCTGATGGGCACATCCGCGTCAATAATGCGCTTTTCATGGCCGTTATAATTGATCTTCCATATCGCTCCATATCGGATATTTCATCTCCATTAGCGGCATCGGCATTAAAAGAAGTAGATTTGATAACGGCAAACGATTTGTATAGAAAAGTGGCATTACACCAATTCATGGCCGGTAGTTGTATATTTCTGCTTATGTGGATTAATATTGATAATATATTTGCGATCATGCCTAACGGTCATATTTATCAAGCCGGAAAACGGGTTGTTTTTTTATTGCATTATCGAAACTTCTCAGTGTAACGCTAAATTTTGGCATGACATTGATTTTGTTTTCAAAGTATTATTGCAAAAGTAAATAAAAACAGAGGGGAAGAGCATCACCGCATTTATTTAATGTGTTTATTATATAATATAAAAAAATATGAACAAAATAGCATTGTTGGTTCTTTATAATCATAGATATGATAAGAATATTCCTAAAATCGAAAAATTCTACCAAGGTAAGTTTTCCCACATTTTTCATCTAATGCCGTTTTATGAGGGTGAACGTCAAAATGTCATACCGGTTTATGAATCTTCATACCAGTTTCAGTCGTATATTGCTCAAGCCCTCAAATTCCTAAAGTTAAATAATATTAATGGGGGGGGGCAATATTCACATTATTTTATTGTGGCTGATGATATGTTATTAAATCCATCCATAACAGAATGGAACTTGTTTGACAAGTTGGGACTGAGTGATGACAGTTGTTTTATTACCAATATTCGCGAACAACATCTACAAAAGTTTGAAGTATTTCCTTTGTTATATAGCATCGAAAAACAAGGTGTTGAAGTTAAGAATATATTGCCACGTTATAATGAGGCTGTGAGAAAATTTGAATATTACGGATTGGAAACGTCGAGGGTTAAACCAAGATTGTTATTAAGGTTAATCATGACATCTATATTTTTCGCAATTCGTGGTCTTTTTAATATAAATGAAATGGCCTATTGGACACGAAAACTTGCTATACAAATCATATTTGCATTTGGTAACCGAAAGTTAAAGTATCCTCTGGTTGGAGGATGGAGTGATATTCTCATTATAACGGATGAGGTTATGCCTAAATTTTGCACCTACTGTGGAGCTTTTGCTGCAACAAACTTATTTGTAGAATTTGCTATTCCAACAGCATTAGTTTTAAGTTCGAATAAAATTACTCTTGGAAAGCAATTAAGACTAAAGGGGCTCTTTTTAAAAAGGAGAGAGAAAGAGATTTCAGTAGGAAGAGCAGAAATTAAAGAGGTTTTTGACAGTAAATACAATTATTGTATCAAAGAATTGCTAAATGATTTCCCCCAAGATACTTTATTCATCCATCCAATTAAACTATCTGAGTGGAAATGATTTTATTAGTGAAATCTCACAGATAAAAAGATATGAATTCAATAATGGATGATCAAAGAAATACAGCGTTGGTTATTACCTCCATAAGTTGTTCGGAAAACAATGTTCTTCAGGATTATGCCCGGAAAACATCACAACATGGATTTAACTATATCATTGCCGGTGATGAAAAATCTCCTAACGATTTTTTTATAGAAGGCTGTCATTTCATGTCACTCAAAGAGCAATTTGAGTCTGGGTTTTCATTGACTAAATTATTGCCGACGAAGCATTATGCCCGCAAAAATTGTGCTTATCTGGAAGCGATGAAAGCCGGTTGTAAAGTGATTGTAGAAACTGATGACGATAATTATGCAATGGATGATTTCTGGAAAAAAAGGGAGGTTTACGTACAAGCAAAATTATATCAAAATAAAGGCTGGTTGAATGTTTTCAAACTTTTTTCGGAACAAAATATATGGCCGCGTGGATTTTCATTGAATCATATAAAAGATGCTCCCGAAAATGAATCTGTAGACCAGCAATGTTACTGTCCTGTTCAACAAGGCTTAGCTAATGAAAATCCGGACGTGGACGCTATATATCGTATGATATTGCCTTTGCCAGTTACCTTTAAACAAGCCTCAAATGTCGTGATAGGAAACAACACATGGTGTCCATTCAACAGTCAAAACACAACTTGGTTTAAAGATGTTTTTATGTTAATGTATTTACCTTCTTATTGCAGTTTCAGAATGACTGATATATGGAGAAGTTTTGTTGTACAACGCATTTGTTGGGAAAATGAGATGGGTATTTTATTTCATAATGCAACTGTATGGCAGGAACGAAACGAACATGATTTGCTGGTGGATTTCAGAGATGAATTGCCCGGGTATATGAACAATAACGCAATTGTCGAACAATTAAACGCTCTCACTTTACGTCAGGGTGTGGAACATATTCCCGAAAATTTGTTGGCTTGTTATCAGGTTTTTATTGACATGAATCTGATGGATAAAAAAGAATTGGACTTGATTCGTGCTTGGATTGAAGATGTTTCATCCTTAATTTAGATACAGTAAAATAAATATGGGAATAGTTGTTCGTCAAAGTATGAAAGGGATTCTTGTTAATTATGTCGGTGCATTCATCGGCTTTTTAACTACCTTTTTTGTTTTGACTAAATTTCTTGACCCTGAGGTAATTGGGTTAACGAAAGTATTTTTGGAAGTATCGACAGTAATCGGCTCGGTTGCCTTGATGGGCACGTCTGCATCAATAATGCGTTTTTTTCCGTATTTCAAAAATTCTAAAAACAATGACAACGGCTTCTTTTTCTATATACTACTTTTGCCTACGCTGGGGATATTGATTTGTATTCCGTTATATCTGCTGTTTAAAGCGCCGATTACTACATTTTTCGCTAAAAACTCATCTCTTTATATTGATTATTACTATTGGGTTATTCCTCTGATTCTGTTCATTGTATATTGGGCTGTAATGGAATCCTATTCAACGCAGAAAATGCGTATAGTTGTTCCCAGATTTGTTCGTGAGGTTTTAATCCGGTTACTGTTAATCTGCGTTTATTTGTTGTATGCGTTCAAATTCCTGAATCTCGACGGACTGATTGCCGGCTTTATTTCAGTATATGGTATAGCCATGTTAGTTACCCTCTTTTATGTAAGTAAAATCGGGAGTGTGACATTGAAGCATGATTTTTCCTTTATTGATAAAGCGTTGCGAGGGAAGATAATCCGATACACGTTATTCTTGGTATTAGCTATATTAAGCGGGGGCATACTGGGGCAATTAGATTTGTTTATGGTCAGTTCGGAATTGGGATTCAATTATGCCGGAATATATAGCATTGCTTTTTATATGGCAGCTGTCGTGGAAATTCCTTCACGTTCCATATCAGGCATTTCTTCTCCGTTGGCTGCTTCTGCATTAAAAGAAGGGGATTTGGCAACGGCTAATGATTTATACAAAAAAGTTGCATTACATCAATTTATGGCAGGAAGTTGCATATTCTTGCTGATATGGATTAACATAGACAATATTTTTGCGATCATGCCTAACGGACATATATATCAAGCCGGAAAATGGGTTGTATTTTTTATCGCAATATCGAACCTTCTCAATGTAACGCTGAGTTTTGGCGCAACATTGATTTCATTTTCGAAATATTATTACTGGGGACTTTTTTTTGCAGTTTTTATTACAATAGCAGGAGTTACGACCAATCTCCTGTTGATTCCGCGACTGGGTATATCGGGCGCTGCTATTGCAACGCTGGTTGCCTGCATTTTGTCGTATAGTGTACAACAATGGATTGTAATGATAAAGATCAAAGGGAATCCTTATACGGTGAATTTGCTAAAACAAATTGTCCTTATAGTGGGTATGTACGCGATTAATCGGTTTTTATTACCTGAATGGAATGCGAATCCTTTTGTTGACGGCATTTACCGAACATTAATTGTCGGAGGTATTTTGCTTGTGGCAATATATAAAATGCGGTTATCGGAAGAGGTTTGCGGGGTGGTGGACAAGTGTTTGAATTGTTTAATAAAGAGAATATAAAATGATAAAGGCATTGGTTACCGGAGCTGACGGATTTATAGGTTCGCATCTAACCGAAGAACTGTTAAATCAAAGATATAGCGTAAAAGCATTGTCCTATTATAACTCTTTTAATGATTGGGGTTGGCTGAACGACATAAAACATCCTTGTCTGGATATTGTAACCGGAGATGTGCGCGACCCTCATTTTTGCAAATACATCACCAAAGATATTGATATTATTTTTCATTTAGCGGCTCTTATTGCTATTCCTTATTCGTATGTAGCGCCTGATAGTTATGTAGATACAAATGTGAAAGGGACTTTAAATATCTGTCAAGCGGCAAAGGAAAATAAAGTGAAAAGGATTTTGGTTACTTCTACATCCGAAGTTTACGGAACAGCACAATATGTCCCGATTGACGAAAAGCATCCCAAACAGCCTCAATCGCCTTATTCCGCTTCAAAAATAGGAGCTGACGCCATGGCAATGAGTTTTTATAATGCTTTTGAGTT
>JAITPV010000227.1 GCA_031289275.1 Tannerella sp. | reverse complement strand
GTTTGAGATTCAGCTATAAAGATACAAAATTCCAAGGTCTTTTCCAAATAAATCATCACCTTTTTTCGTTGGTTTTCAATTGTTTATAACAAAGCAACTTTTTTTGTCATGTAGTAAATCATTCAAATCAAAATAATCATTTTAAAATCACAGTTCAGACGGGATGAAGCAGTCACCAATACACTAAATCTATCAGTTGTATAGGCGATTGCTTCACTGCGTTCGCAGTGACGAGCTTGGTACGGATTCCCGCCGTACTGCGTTACCAATGCGGGTGGTTGTGCGGTCATTTGCCGCGTTCCTGTTCTTACATTTCATCATGTTCAAAAAAAAACAGAGGCAAGACGTATACGCCTTACCCCTGCAATCATTGAATCTGAATTTGAATCTGAATTATTGAATTATTGAATCTTTTTTATCCCAAGAATCCCAACAATATGCCGGCTGCGACAGCCGACCCGATCACGCCGGCCACATTCGGCCCCATAGCGTGCATCAACAGGTAGTTGCTCGGATCGTATTCCATACCTACCGTTTGTGAAATACGGGCGGAATCAGGCACTGCCGACACGCCGGCATTTCCGATCAACGGATTGATCTTATTGCCTTTTTTCAGGAAGAGATTGAAAAACTTCACGAACAGGACGCCGGCACATGTTGCAATCACAAAGGAGAAGGCGCCTAATAAAAATATCTTTATCGAATCCCAGCTCAGGAATTGGGTTGCCTGCGTAGACGCACCGACGGTGACGCCCAGCAATATGGTGATCGTATCGATCAGCGGCCCGCGTGCGGTTTCTGCCAAACGACGTGTGACGCCGCTTTCCTTAAGCAGGTTTCCGAAGAATAACAACCCCAGCAACGGCAATCCCGACGGCACCAGAAAGGTCGTCAATAATAGCCCGATGATGGGGAAGATGATCTTTTCGGTCGAAGAAACGACCCTGGGGGCTTTCATCCGGATGAGTCGCTCTTTCTTGGTCGTCAGCAATCGCATAAACGGTGGTTGCAGAATGGGTACCAGCGCCATATAGGAATAGGCGGATACGGCAATGGCGCCCATCAGGTTCGGAGCCAGTTTGGAGGAGAGGAAGATGGCGGTAGGGCCATCGGCTCCCCCGATAATGCCGATTGCTCCTGCCTGACTTGGGTCAAAACCCATCTGGAGGGCAATCACATAGGCGCCGAAGATGCCAAACTGGGCGGCTGCGCCGATCAACATCAGTTTCGGATTGGATATTAATGCCGAGAAGTCGGTCATGGCGCCAATGCCGAGGAAGATCAACGGCGGATACCATCCCGACCGTACGCCTTGATACAAAATGTTCAACACCGAACCTTCTTCATAAATACCTAACTGCAACCCGGCATCTTTGAACGGGATATTCCCGATCAGGATTCCAAATCCGATGGGAATAAGCAGCATCGGTTCAAATTCATAGCGGATGGCCAGGAAGATAAAAATCAATCCGATGGCGATCATCACCACGTGTCCGGGTGTCGCATTGTAGAATCCCGTATAGGTAAGGAACAACTGAAGGTTCTCTACGAGAAATGAAAAAAAACTGTCTTGCATGATTCGCTTTATTTAATGATTACCAAATCCGCGCCTTCCAAGACCGAATCGCCTTTATTTACATTTATCTCGGAGACTTTTCCGTCCTGATCCGCGGAGATGACGTTTTCCATCTTCATGGCTTCGAGCACAAGCAGTTTTTGCCCTTTTTTCACGTCGTCGCCCACTTTGCAGTCAATGCTCAGGATAATACCGGGCAGAGGCGATTTGACGGCTTTGGAGGAGCCGCTGCTGCTTGCGGGACGCGATACGAGCGGCGTCCCGGACAGCGTGGTCGGCGCCTGTACCGGTCGTTTGATGGTTACTACCTGTTTTTTGGCCGGTTTGTCCATCAATACTTTATATGGCGTACCGTTTACTTCTACTTCGGCAATGATGTCTTCTACTTTGTTTACAGTAACGTTATAGACACTTCCGTTGATTGTATATTTGAATTGTTTCATGTGTAAATGCTGTTATAAAATTATTTTCTTATCATTTCCCTCAATCCGTAGATTTTTGAATTCCACGGCGAGTAGTTACGCGCTACTTTGTGAATGGTGAGCACCATATTCTCCAGATCGTGCGAATCTTCGTCGGTCACTTCATAGAGTGCGGTAAAGATGGCGGCATAGACTTCGCCGGATGCCGGCTCGTCTGTTTTCGCATCCTCTTTGCCTCCTCCCGCTTTTCTGGAACGGCGCAAACCGGCTTTGATGGCCGTAAGCCCAACGTATTTGAAAGCCAAAAACAAAAGAAGTAACCCGATAAAAACAACGCCCATCGCGGTAACGGTCATGCCGATCCCCCAGGCGTCATTGGTCTGGAAATTCTCAATCTTTTCATTGCTGTTCAGGATTTCGTTGTTGCTGCTCGGCGTTACTTTCGCAAGCGATTCCCACGGCCCTTCTTTTCCGTCGCGCACCAATCCGTAGCTGACATCTGCACGCTGGCCGGCCGGAATGGTTACTTCGTTGATCAGGGTTTTTCCGTCCGCATCATAGAAGGCGATGTAATTTTCCTTGTCCGGATTCAAAACAAAGTTCAAATGGAACGTGCCGCGCGAAGCCTTATTGTCAGCCCAGAACAGGACGTGCTGGCGCGGCGGGATTTTGGTTAATACGTCTCCTTTCGGAATCATATACTTCGTCTTGTCGCTCTTGTCGTTGGTCAGAAAGCAGCCTCCGAGATTCACCGTTGCCGGCGAACTGTTATACAACTCAATCCATCCGCTGCGAACACCGTAGTCATCCACAAAATTATCTTCGTTGATCACTAAAATCTCATTGAGACGCACGCTTATCGTTCGTTGCCCCTGCACAAAAAAGGCGCAAGAGAGCATTAGTAGCATGGCGAATGCTGTTCCGTATCTTCGTCTATTCATATCTTTCAAGTTAGAGTGGAATATTACCGTGCTTTTTGGCCGGATTCGTCAGTTTTTTCGTTTGCAGTTGCTGCAAGGCGCGGGTGATGCGGAAACGGGTATTACGGGGTTCAATGACATCGTCGATATAACCGTATTTGGCTGCATTGTAAGGATTGGCAAACAGTTTGTCGTATTCGCTTATTTTTTCGGCCATAAATGTCGCCGGATCGGCGGCATCCTTAATTTCCTTGGCGTACAGCACTTCGGCGGCTCCCGAACCGCCCATCACAGCGATTTCGGCCGTCGGCCATGCGTAATTCAAATCTCCGCGCAGTTGTTTGCAACTCATCACGATATGCGAGCCTCCGTAGGACTTGCGCAAGGTTACGGTAACCTTCGGTACGGTAGCTTCGCCGTAAGCATAGAGCAACTTGGCGCCATGCAGGATAACGGCGTTATATTCCTGTCCTGTTCCCGGAAGGAATCCCGGAACGTCTACCAGTGTGACGAGCGGGATGTTGAACGCATCGCAGAAGCGTACGAATCGCGCTCCTTTGCGGGAAGCATTGCAATCCAAAACGCCGGCCAGGTATTTCGGCTGGTTGGCGACGATACCGACGGATTGTCCGTTGAAACGGGCAAAACCGATGATGAGGTTCTTGGCAAAGTCTTTTTGTATTTCAAAAAACTCACTGTTGTCAACAATTGTCCCGATCACTTCATACATGTCGTAGGCCCGAGTGGCGCTGTCCGGAATAATATCATTCAGTATGTCGTCCAATCGGTCAATCGGGTCGGTACATTCCAAATAAGGCGCTTCTTCCAGATTGTTTTGCGGAATGTAACTGAGCAGTTTGCGAATCATGGCCAACCCTTCTTCTTCGGTTTGAGCGGTGAAATGGGTCACGCCTGATTTGGTGGAATGGATGCTTGCACCGCCCAGGTTTTCCTGATCCACATCTTCGCCGGTTACGGATTTTACCACTTTGGGGCCGGTAAGGAACATGTACGAAGTGCCTTCCGTCATAAGGGTAAAGTCGGTCAGCGCCGGAGAATATACGGCTCCCCCGGCGCAAGGGCCGAAGATGCCGGAGATTTGCGGAATCACACCGGATGCTAAAATATTGCGCTGGAAAATTTCGGAATAACCGGCCAGTGCGTTGATTCCTTCCTGAATACGCGCACCGCCCGAGTCGTTGATTCCGATACAGGGAGCGCCCATTTTCATGGCCATATCCATGATTTTACAGATTTTCTGGGCCATTGTTTCCGACAAAGAGCCGCCGAATACCGTGAAATCCTGTGCAAAGACATATACCAAACGTCCGTCGATGGTACCGCTTCCGGTTACCACGCCATCGCCCAGAAAAGTCTTTTTTTCTTGTCCGAAGTTGGTACACCGATGTTTCACGAACATGTCCATTTCTTCAAAACTGCCTTCGTCCAATAGCATGGAGATACGTTCACGGGCGGTGTATTTTCCCCGCTCATGTTGCTTTTCGATGGCTTTTTCTCCACCACCCAGACGAGCTTGATCACGTAATGCGATCAGTTCTTTTACTTTTTCAAGTTGATTACTCATTATTATTATGATTTTATTATACTAAAAATTATCCCGTTAATCAATCATTCTGCTGAAAGAAAGACTTATTTTTCCCCCTCCATGCAGAGTTCGGTCAGTACGCTGCCGGTCGATTTCGGATGCAGGAAGGCAATGTGGAGGCCTTCGGCTCCGTTGCGCGGCGCTTTGTCGATAAGTTGAACGCCTTTTGCTTCCGCTTCGTCCAACGCGGCCTGTACGGAAGGAACGGCAAATGCAATGTGATGAATGCCTTCCCCTTTCTTTTCAATGAATTTAGCAATAGTACTATCTTCGCCGACAGGCTCCAATAATTCTATTTTGGTTTGTCCGACTTTGAAAAAGGCTGTTTTTACTTTTTGATCGGCGACAACTTCCACGTTGTAACATTTCAAACCTAATACTTTTTCGTAGTAAGGGAGCTGAGCGTCAATGCTTTTTACGGCAATACCCAAGTGCTCGATATGAGAAATATCCATAGTTTTTTTGTATATAAATAATGTAAATAAATTCGGGCGCAAAGGTAGAAAAAATAATCAATAACGAACTCATAACCAAAAACAAATCTAACAGTTAATAATACGTAAGCCAAGTAAATTACTTTGAAATTCATTCCGGGCAATCCATCTCATTACGGATATTTTCCTATCTTTGCGCCGCTTTTTGACCTATCGCCGTGTGATGGGAAATTAGGAAGCATCACTAATTTTGAGTAACACAAATTTGAAAGAAGAATGAATACGTATCAATTAGAAGCAACTCCAAGAGATGTTGCAGGAAAAAAGGCGGCTAAAGCCATTCGTAAAGAAGGATTAATCCCCGCCATATTGTATGGACAAGCTCCGGTTGAAACCCCTTATCCGGGGGTGTTGAATCCGGGCGAAAAGATTGTGGCGATCGAAAACAACAAAGGGATTGTTGTAACCGACCTCGTCGTTACGAACGAGGATGTGCGCAACCTGATATACACGCCGTCTATTTATTTAATTGAATTGACTTTAAAAGGCGGTAAAACAGTGAAAGCCATTATTAAGGATATTCAATTTCATCCCGTAACGGATGCCGTTTTGCATATAGACTTTTTGGAAGTCTTTGAAGGCAAACCGATTGTAATGGAAGTTCCGGTCGTATTGGAAGGTCATGCCGAAGGGGTAAGATCCGGCGGTAAACTGAATCTGGAAATGCGTAAGTTGCGTGTGAAAGCATTGTATAGTCAGATTCCGGAGAAATTGGTTATCAATGTGGACACATTAGGATTGGGCAAAGTGATTAAAGTGGGCGAACTTCAGTATGATCATCTGGAGTTGGTCAATGCAAAAAACGCTGTGGTATGCTCGGTGAAACTGACTCGCGCTGCTCGCGGTGTGATAGAAGCCGCCGCATCGGCATAATAAGGCATAAAAGTAATTTTTTGAGACAAGGAGGAGAAGGGGGATTTGCCGTCAAAGGTTTATCCTCCTTTTTAATTTAACGATTTGGGGATTCAAAGCATGAAATATTTGATTGCGGGACTGGGAAATATCGGGCCGGAATATGGGGGGACGCGCCATAATATCGGGTTCCGTGTGGTAAATGCCGTAGCGGAAGCAAGCGGAGCGAACTTCACGGACGTGCGATACGGCGCTGTGGCGCGAATGCGGATAAAAAATGCGGAGTTGATTCTTTTGAAGCCGAATACTTTCATGAATCTGAGCGGTCATGCCGTGCGTTACTGGTTGCAAAAAGAAACGGTTCCGGTCGAACGGTTGCTGGTCATAGCGGACGACCTTTCGTTGCCTTTTGGCTCCCTGCGTCTGAAACCGCGAGGCCGCCATGCCGGACATAACGGACTGCGGAATATAGAAGAATTGCTGGAAACGGCGGATTACGGACGCTTGCGTTTCGGCATAGGAAATGCTTTTGCACGAGGCACGCAGCTTGATTACGTGCTGAGTCCGTTTACTCCCGAAGAGTTGGAACAGATGCCCGGACGTATCAAGCAGGCTGCCGAAATGGTGGAAAGTTTTTGTTTAGCCGGAACGGACGTCACGATGAATCTGTATAATCATAAATGAATGTGGTAAATTGTTCCTGTGATGAATGAAGTGCGTATTGACAAATGGATGTGGGCAACCCGTCTTTTCAAGACACGGACGCTTGCGGCGGAGGCCTGTAAGAAAAATCGGGTGTCGATCGGTGACGTCGGCGTAAAGCCTTCCCGGATGATTCGAGTGGGTGAAGTGCTGCAAATCCGCAAACCGCCAATCACTTTTTCATTTAAAGTATTAGACCTTTCCGAACATCGCATGGCGGCGAAACTGGTTCCGCAATATCTGGAAAATGTCACTCCTGCCGCACAATATGAGCTTTTGGAGATGAGTAAAATATCCGGTTTTGTAGATCGTGCACGCGGACTGGGACGCCCGACAAAAAAAGACCGCCGCGAATTGGAACAGTTTACGGATTTCGGCCTACCGGAGGATTTTGATTTCGGTACGGACGAAGAAGTGTAAGTTGTTCGCGAAAATAGTTGAGAGTTTTGAAGCATGGAACGTTGAAAATTGTATCTTTGCAGGCAAAAATATTTTTTAAACACGCATAGATAATATACAGCATGAAAAGTAATCGAAGAGAATTTTTGAAGCAATCCCTGTTGGGAGGATTGGCCATTGGCGTAACGGGTGGTTATGCCGGAATGGCGCAGAGTTGTAACGGCGGCGGCGCGAGAACCGAAAAAACATCCCCGTCGCAGCCTCAAGCACGGGTGCGAAAGGGTAAATCCGTGATGGGGCTTCGTTGCGAGCCGCTACCTGTGGTCAGAGTGGCCGTCATCGGACTGGGACGGGGCAGCGGCGCCGTCTACCGGATGTCACAGATCGAAGGGACACAGATTGTCGCCTTATGCGATCTCCAACAGAAGCGGTTAGACAATTGCCGGGAAGAGTTGAAGAAAGTCGGCAGGCCGGAAGCCCTGTTGTTTTCCGGCGAAGAAGACTGGAAAAAAGTATGCGAACGGGATGACATTGACCTGATATACAATGCCACCCCCTGGTATCTGCATGTACCTATCGCCTTGTATGCCATGCAGCACGGCAAGCATGTAGCCATTGAAGTGCCGGCCGCCCTGACGCTGGACGATTGCTGGGCGCTGGTAGATACTGCCGAAGCAACCCAGCGGCATTGCATGATGCTCGAAAACTGCTGTTACGACTTTTTCGAGTTGACTACGCTCAACATGGCACGCAAGGGGCTTTTCGGTGAAATCTATCACGGCGAAGGCGCTTATATCCACGACTTGCGGAACCTGAAACACGACAAGGAAAACGGCTATTATAAGATGTGGCGCCTGGAACACAGCAAGAAACATACCGGCGACCCGTATCCGACGCACGGTTTAGGCCCGGTTGCGCAGATTATGGGCATCAACCGCGGAGACCGGTTCGACTACCTTACGTCCATGTCTACCAACCAGTACGGCCTTACGCTGTATGCCGAAAACACCTTCGGGAAAGATTCGCCCGAAGCCAAGGCCACCTATAAACTGGGCGACATGAATAATACCCTGATTCGTACCGTCAACGGTCACACGCTGCTGGTGGTGCACGATACCACCAGCCCGCGTCCCTACGACCGGATTCATAAAATCAGCGGCACGAAAGGCTATGCCGTCAAATATCCGGAAGAAAAGATCGCCCTCGAACCTCATGCCCATGAGTTCCTGAAGCCGGAAGAATTTAAGGCGATCATGGCGCAATACGAACATCCGCTGTCACGGTATATCGGCGAAAAAGCAAAGACGGTGGGCGGACACGGCGGCATGGATTTCATCATGGACTGGCGGCTGGTCTATTGCCTGCGCAACGGACTGCCGCTGGATCAGGACGTGTATGATGCAGCCACCTGGTCGTGCATCACGGAATTGAGCGAACGTTCCATCGAGAACCGGAGCAATGCGGTAGATGTGCCCGACTTTACCTCCGGCGACTGGCAAAATGCCCAACCCTGGCCGGTGATCGACATGGAAACCGTCTTTTCTTAAAGGCATTTTCCGGTTATCCGTCGGGCTGGAAGATGCGGACGATTTAATCGCAGACCTCAAACAGGCGTTGGAATAAGTATGAATTATGCTACTTGGAATTGTCCTGAGCGAGAAGAAAAATCCGGCGGATATTTGGACAACCGACCTGACGGAAGAAATTGAGAATTGAAAATGATGATTACATTTCTAATTTCTAATTCTTTTCTCAATACAATTGTCGTCACTGCGAGGTACGAAGCAATCGCCTATACAACCGACAGACA
Organism: Tannerella sp.; assembly: GCA_031289275.1. Taxonomy (GTDB): domain Bacteria; phylum Bacteroidota; class Bacteroidia; order Bacteroidales; family Tannerellaceae; genus Tannerella. The sequence continues at coordinate 503 of JAITPV010000227.1, read as the reverse complement.
TGGTGTATTGACGACTGCTTCGTACCTGCCAATGACGGGTAGGCTAATCAGGGAAAGTTTGGTGTGTCGGGAAAAGACCGGAGGTCTTAATGTGAATAACCCCCAATGAAGCGCAGCGATTGGGGGTGAAAGCGATCGGGGGCTGAAGGAAAGGAATACCCGCCCACATCACAATCCGAAAGAATCCGAAGGATTCGCATGTTTATAGCACAATCCGTAGCGACAGGCATTCGAACCTTTCAGGGTCGCACCTCTTCGGTCATGGCGCTTGCTATAAACATGCGACCCGCCGGGTCGAGGGATAATTATTGTATTCATCATTCCGCCGAACGCGGGCATGGACGGCGGAAATCCGTCCGGCCTCGTCATTGCGAACGCAGTGAAGCAATCGCCCATACAACTAAAGGAATTGAGAATGGAGAATTGAGAATGGAGAATTAGAAAATGTAATCATAACTCTTAATTCTTAACTCTTAATTCTTACTTTCTTCGGCGACTGCTTC
>JAITPV010000151.1 GCA_031289275.1 Tannerella sp. | reverse complement strand
GGCGATTGAAAAATCATTAGCAAAGACGCTCAACTACGAAAACAAAAACGAATTAGACACACTATTATCTCTGAATTTTCAACTGTATGATAACGCAATTTATAGCCGAGCATAGTATAGCAGGAGGCACGGAGAAGTATTACTTGTTGACGTAGATAGAAGGCATTTTGCAATATACATGAAAACCTTCAGACGTGGCGCGTGATATAAAAAAATCTGCGGCGATCAAAATGGGCTAATGGGCAATTCGGATTAAACGCTGAGGGATTTAAAAGCATAAATAAGGGGGAAAATGGACTGTGTTTTTTACGTACTGCTATAAAAAAGAAGAGGTTGTCTCACGACAACCACAATCTTCATTGTTAACCTTAAATCTAATACCATGAAAAACACAGTGCAAAGATAAGGCATTTTATGTCGTTCGACATAATTTTTCAGCAGGAAAATTCATCCCATTATGATTATTTAACTCTTTTGTCCGCTCCCCACATTAATTTCTCGTGTAAAGTCTGGTAAAAAGTATGGTGATAACGTTTGATGGTAAGGGTCACAAAGTCCGCTTTACTAACGGTGAGTTGAACCCCTGTCGAGAAAATTTCAGACCGTCCGTCCAGCGAAACCAGAAAAGAATGTGTACGGCTTTCCACATTCAGCGTGATCTTATACGAACCGGGAATAACCAGCGGGCGGACATTCAAACTATGAGGCGCGACCGGACTTAATACAATATTATCGCATAGCGGGAGGATAATCGGGCCATTTACACTCATCGAATAGGCGGTGGAACCTGTCGGTGTAGCGATCACCAAACCGTCGGCCCAGTATGAAGTCAGGTATTCGTCGTTCAAGAACGTGTGAATGGTAATCATGGAAGAGGCGTCACGTTTCAAAATGGCCACCTCGTTGAGCGCGTAATTGTATCCTTGAAAGACTGCATCCTCCGTATGTAATTTCAATAACATGCGTTCTTCGACCCTGTAATGGTGATGAAGCAATTCATCCAGCGTATTTTCTATCTGATCACTGCCGACATCCGCCAGAAAACCTAACCGCCCGGTATTGATTCCCAAGATCGGGATGTGTTGCCGGTTGATTTGTACGGCGGTCTGTAAAAACGTACCGTCTCCCCCGACACTCAAGGCCATATCCAAATCAAATTCACGGTCAAGTATGCCGGCAATCGCCGGTTGATAATGCAATATATTCGTTAAAAATGCGTAAAAATCCCGTTGGATGTATACCACTGTTTCTAACTGTTCCAACTTGTCGAACAACCTTTGAATCAAAGGAAGTTTGTCTTTCTGATAGTCACTGCCGAAGATACCTACTTTCATTTTTTTGTCCATCTGTTCCCCCCATCTTCTTCTTTATTCTCAATCTTTTTTAACTGATGATTCGCTTCTTGCAAAATCTTTTCCGGACATTCCTTTAATAATTGCGCAAATCATCCTACATTTGCATGCGTATTTGCGTACAAATGTAAGGAAAGAGATATAGAAAATAAAACAAAACGATAAAAACTCATGAAAATCTTATCCATATTGCTGCAAGCGGATCTGACGAACACCCCGCTTGACCTTTCCGGGACCCTTCCGACGGTAGCCCGGATGAACATTCTTGATCTTGCCGCCAAGGGTGGTTGGATCATGATTCCCCTAATTGTCCTGTCGGTTCTTACCTTGTTTATTTTTATCCAGCGCTGGTTGGTCATCCGCCAGGCCGGTCAAAACGACGAGGCTTTTATGAGCCGTATCAAGGACTACATCCATGACGGCAAGGTGGAATCGGCGCTGAATCTGTGTCAATCTACCGCATCACCCACGGCACGTATGATCGGAAAAGGAATCAGTCGCCTGGGACGTCCCGTAAACGACATTCTGGCTACGGTCGAAAATGCCGGAAACCTGGAAGTGTCTAAACTGGAAAAAGGCTTCCCAATCATTGCCACGACGGCTGCCGGCGCACCGATGATCGGATTCCTCGGCACGGTCACCGGGATGGTTCGCGCGTTTTTTGACATGGCGAACGCCGGGACAAATGTCGACGTGCAGTTACTTTCGAGCGGTATTTATGAAGCGTTGGTCACAACGGTTGGCGGCCTGGTGGTCGGCATTATCGCCCTGTTTGCATATAACTATCTGGTAGCAAGGGTCGACAGTGTAGTCAACCAATTGGAAATGCGCACCATGGACTTTATGGATCTGTTGAACGAACCGGGTAATTGAGAGGACACTACCTATGGCGCTGAAACGAAAAACAAAAATAAATGAAGCCTTCAGCATGGCCTCCATGACGGACGTCATCTTTCTGTTGCTGATCTTTTTCATGGTGACCTCTACGGTGGTTGTGCCGAATGCCATCAAGTTGACGCTGCCGCAGGCGCAAAAACAGACCGCGGCAAAACCTATTTCACGGGTGACGATCGACGCCGGACTGAATTATTACATAGCCTACGGCAACCAGCGGGAACAACCTGTTTCATTTGATGATATCACGCCTTTCCTGCAGGAACGTTATGACAAGGAACCGGAAATGTTTGTTGCCCTTTATGCCGACGAATCCGTTCCTTACCGCGAAATCGTGAAGGTATTGGATATTGCGAACAAAAACAAATTTAAAATGGTACTCGCGACCCGCGCCCCAAAAGTAGAACGATGAAATGGGATAAAAACGACACTCTTGCATTCACAGGAACGATTCTCTTCCATCTGGCTGTGCTTCTGCTCCTGCTCTTCGCCGTGCTCAAAACGGTTGTGCCGGAGGATGATGGAGGCGTATTGGTCAATTTCGGCAACATTAACGCTTCTGCAGGCGTCTTTGAACCGAGAGGCCGAACGGCGCCGATCGAAAAGGAACCCATACCCGAAGTCATTCCGGAGCCGGTAAAGACCAAGCCGACTCCACAAGAAGATATGATTACGCAGGATACGGAAGAAACCATTACACTTACGAATAAGAAAAAGGAAGAAGAACGGAAAAAACGAGAAGAAACCGAACGAAAAGAAAAAGAGCGGCTGGAGGCCGAACGAAAACGCAAAGAAGAACAACGCCGGCGCGAACAAGCGATTCAGAATCAAGTAGCCGGTGCATTTGGCAGTGGAAATGCCGACAGCGAAAGCCAGGGTGATGCCCCTTCCGGAACCGGGAACCAGGGGAATCCCTTTGGTAATTCCGACTCGGGAGCCAGCGACGGTACGGGCGGAATGGGATCGTTCAATCTTAACGGTCGTTCGATCGGTTCGGGAGGATTACCTCGCCCGGCATATACCGTTCAGGAAGAAGGACGTATCGTCATCAATATCACGGTAGACTCCAAAGGCAATGTGATCATGGCCGAAGTCGGAAAAGGAACCACCATTGATAACGGCGCGATGCGTTCCAGTGCGCTGGATGCCGCTAAACGTGCCAAATTCAACAGTATCCAGGGAGCAAACAACCAAAGCGGAACAATTACCTATACATATAAACTAAGATAATTCTGTCATGAAGAAAGCGTATTTATTTTTAGCCACCGGCTTTGAAGAAACCGAAGCCATTGGAACGGCCGATGTGTTGCGCCGGGGAGGCGTGCAGTTAACAACCGTTTCCATCACCGGCAAATTGGCCGTGGCGGGCGCACACCAAATCACGGTGGTCGCCGACCAACTTTTTGAAGAAGCGGACTACGCCGATGCCGATGCCTTGATCCTTCCCGGAGGAGGCCCCGGCAGTCAGATGCTGAACGGGCACGAGGCGCTCAAAAAACAACTTGTCCGGCAGTACGAACAAAACAAATGGGTAGCTGCCATTTGCGCCGCCCCGCTTGTATTGGGCGGATTAGGTTTGTTGAAAGGCAAAAAGGCTACCTGCTATCCCGGCATAGAACCACAATTAACCGGCGCCATCCTAACCGACGCCCCAGCCGTTACCGACGGAAATATCATTACCGGCAAAGGCCCCGGACTGGTTTTCGATTTTGGTCTGGCTATCCTGACAGCCTTGCAGGGAGCAGAAGTTGCCAACGGCGTGGCAGGGGATTTGCTGCTTTAGTCGTCCGTTCTTTCCGGCCGGCGAAAGGATTTATCCGGACTTTTGACACACGCTCGGCTATCGCTTCGTGAATCGTGGGGCTATCCTGTTTACCACCACGGCGATAGCGCCGTCGCCGGTAACGTTGCAGGCCGTGCCGAAGCTATCCATTGCAATGTAGAGGGCGATCATCAGCGCCAGCGAAGTCTCACTGAACCCCAGCATGCTTTCCAACAGCCCCAGCGCCGCCATAATCGCTCCGCCGGGAACTCCCGGTGCAGCCACCATCGTGATGCCCAACATCAGGATGAACCCGCTGTATTCGGCAAGGGTGACGGGTTCGTTCAGCATATACATGATCGCCATAGCACAGGCTACGATCTTCATCGTACTGCCGGCCAAGTGAATCGTGGCGCATAGCGGAACAACAAACACGGCGATCGTCTCCTTTACTCCGTTTTTAAGCGCTTGTCTCAGGGTGACGGGTATGGTAGCGGCTGACGATTGGGTGCCCAGTGCGGTCACATAGGCCGGCAGCATGTTTTTCAGCAATATCAGCGGATGGCGTTTGCCGATTAGACCGGCCAGCGAAAATTGGATCAGAAGCAGCACAATGTGGAGCACAAAAATGACCATAATTACCTTGACAAACATGGACATGATGCTTGCCACCTGGCCGCTGACGGTAATATTCAGGAAAATGCCGAAGATATGCAGCGGAAGCAGGGGAATAATGACCTTTTCGATCAGTTTTACAATGATATTCCGAAAATCGGCAAATCCGTTCTGCAACGTCGTCCCGTTGATGGCGGACAGTCCCAGGCCTGTCACGAAAGACAGTAGCAGGGCGGTCATAATATCCATCACCGGCGGCATGCCGACCGTGAAATAAGAAGTAAGCATCTGTTTGCCGGGATCATCCAGCGCTGTCAGCGTCGTATGCTCCGGCAGTATCTGCGGAAAGACGGCGGCGCTGCTGAAAAAAGTGAAAAATCCGGAGAAAAGCGTGGACATATAAGCAATCAAGGCCGTGACGGCAAGCAGTTTTCCGGCGCCTTTGCCCAGTTCCCCGATGGCCGGAGTGACTAATCCGAGAATAATCAGCGGAATGGAGAACGAAAGGAAATTCCCGAACAGGGAGTTGAACGTTACAAAAACACGCGCCACGGCGGAGGGGACAAACTGTCCCAACAAAATTCCCAACCCAATAGCAATGGCTACTTTTCCCAACAGGGAGATTTTTATTTTCTTCATGTATGCAATCTGATTTTATAAGACTATCGTATGAGGAGGATCACAACCGTCGTCATCCCGTATCCTCCGGACATGCCGGACAAAAATAATGGAATTATTTGAAACATGCGTCAAAAGTGTGTCGAATAAATGATTTTTATCATGTAACTTTGCATTTGAATGAACGAAAAAGAACAAAAATGATACTTCAAACAGATTATGCCGCAGCGATCAATAAACTGCGCAAGGAAAAGAACGCCGTCATTCTGGCGCATTATTACCAGACGGGCGATATTCAGGACATCGCCGATTGCGTGGGCGACAGCTTGGCGCTGGCACAGTGGGCGGCACGGACGGAAGCGGATGTAATCGTCTTATGCGGCGTCCATTTCATGGGCGAAACGGCCAAGATTCTATCCCCCGGCAAGAAGGTTTTAGTCCCGGATGCGGCAGCCGGCTGTTCGCTGGCAGACAGTTGTCCGGCGGACGAGTTTGAGGCATTTATCAAGCAACATCCCGGGCACACGGTTGTTTCGTATGTCAACACAACGGCCGCCGTCAAAGCGTTGACGGATGTGGTGGTGACTTCTACCAACGCCCGCAAGATCATAGAGCATTTTCCGGCAGACGAAAAACTGATATTCGGCCCCGACCGGAATCTGGGCAATTACATAAACAGCGTCACCGGACGCCGGATGACACTCTGGGATGGCGCCTGTCACGTGCACGAGCAGTTTTCGGCAGAAAAAATTCTCGCCTTGAAAAAAGAATATCCCCAAGCCGAACTCATTGCGCACCCCGAATGTAAACGGCCGGTATTGCTGATGGCCGACTTCATCGGCTCCACGGCCGCCCTGCTGAACCACACCGTCCGGTCGTCCGGAACACAGTTTATCGTAGCCACCGAAAGCGGCGTGATTCATGAGATGAGGAAGCGGAATCCGGCAAAAACCTTTCTCCCGGCCCCGCCCAACGACAGCACGTGCGCCTGCAACGAGTGCAATTTCATGCGTCTGAATACGATGGAGAAACTCTATCGTTGCCTGCGGGACGAACAGCCCGAAATAACCGTGGACGAGGCTATCCGCGAAAAAGCCGTGCGACCGATTCTGCGCATGTTGGAACTTTCGTGAAAGGAAATGTTAAAACAGTAAAGCCATGACCGGCATGAAACGCTACGACGTGCGTTCCGGCGTGCGTTCCGGCGTTTTTTCCACATACACCTGCGCCTGCTCGAAGCGTACGACGCGCACCGGCGTCCCCCGGTCTATAAAGCCCGATTCCGAGATGCCGTCATAGATTTCCCCCTCGATAATGACTTTTCCCGAGGGGCGCAACACGGTGGCCGCAAAGCCGTCTTTTCCCGCCAGCCCGCCCAGCGCCGGCGAAGACACGGCCTCTTCCAGGTCGGCCATCAACGCCACCCGGCGAAACAACCCCCGCCTTCCGATGCGATGAGACAACCACAGGACGCACGCCATGCCAAGAATAATGCCGATCCATACGGTGACAAAGGCGCGTCCCACTTCGGCGCCACCGATCCCGTCGAAATGAAACGCCGTATTGTTCAGCAAGCCGAGCGTAAAGCCGGATACCATCAGCGTCATACCGCCGATGCCGGCCACTCCGAACCCCGGAATGACGAATACCTCAAGTATCACCAGAATCACCCCGATCACAAACAGCAGTATTTCCCAGTTCGCGGCAAGCCCCTCCATATACAGCGGCGCAAAATAGAGCACCGCCGCAACAACAGCCGCCCCTAACGGGAAACCCACGCCCGGCGTCTGCAACTCAAAATAGATGCCGCCCAGGATCAGCAGAATCAGCAGCGATTGCAGCACCGGATGCATCAGGAAGCCCCGCGCCTCGTCCAGCCACGACGGATCATAGCTTGCCAGGCGATACTCCCGGAAGCCGAGATACTGCGTGACAACCTCCTCCACCGACCCGGCAATCCCGTCGCAATAACCCCACTGAAGCGCTTCGCCGGCGGTAAATGTCAGCGTCTTGCCGGAATCGATCAGGTTCGGAATCGCGACGCGGTCATCCACCATCGCTTCGGCAATCTGCGGATCCCGTTTCCAGCGATAACTCGTATCACGCCCCTGTATGATCGTATCCTTGCCGTGCGCTTCGGCCGTCGAACGCATCATGGAACGCATGTACGACTGATATTTGTCGGGCATCGCTTCGCCGCTCCCGTCTACCACCGTCGCCGCCCCCATGCTGGCCCCCTTGCGCATGTATATCTTGCGACATGCCAGTGAAATCAACGCCCCTGCAGACGCCGCGTTGTTGTCAATAAATACATATACGGGCACCGGGCTGTATAAAATGGCGGTGCGCATCGAATCGGCCGGATCCAAAAGGCCGCCGTACGTATTCAGGTGGATCAGCACCGCATCTGCGCCAAGCGATTGCGCCTCGTTCAGTCCGCGGCTCAGGTAAATCTGCGTGGTCTGATTGATCTCTTTTTTAATCTCAATCTTGTAAACCAGCGCCTGATGTGCTGCCGGCTGAGCCGGAACCTGCAGGATGAATCCGGCAAGAAGGCAGATGAGACTACCGCCTGTTCGACATATGTTCCTTTGTTTCTGTTTCATTTGTATATAAATATTACGAAAATTGATCTGTTTCTATTTTAATCCGCTCATACGGCTGTTTCCTGTAAAATGTTTATCCGGCTTGCCGAATGGTTAAAAAAACGTAACCAATTGAACAATTCTCGCCCCCGATTGTATATTTGTATATGAACAGGAATAAAAAAAATCTGTTCATCGAACAATAAGATAACATGACAATGAAAACGTCGCAATTTCAGAAAAAATTGTTGAGTATGCAAGAAAACATGATGAATTTTGCATTAACTCTTACCGCGAATCACGAAGATGCCCAGGATCTGTTACAGGAAACCTCTCTTAAGGTATTGGACAATAGCGATAAGTATGTAGATAATCGGAATTTCAAAGGCTGGGTGCTAACGGTCATGCGAAATATCTTCATCAACAATTATCATAAGATCGTACGTACACAGACGATTATTGACTATAATGCGGATTTGTACAACCTGGATGTGGCAACCGATTCGATGTTTGACTCTCCGGAAGGTTCTATCCGGCTTCAGGAAATCACGGATGCGATCGACAGTCTGAACCAGGAGTTGAAAATCCCCTTCTCCATGTATGTGAGCGGATACCCGTATCATGAAATCGCGGAGACGCTGAATCTGCCCATCGGGACGGTCAAAAGCCGCATTTTCTTTGCCCGCAAGGAACTGAAGGTGAAATTGAAAGCCGGCGGCTACGAATGACCGGAAAGGGTCGAGCGCCGGTGTTCCAGAAACGTCCGGAATTCGTGTTCGAAATTGGGCGTAAACACGTTTTTACCGAGTTGCGCCGCAATCTCCGCAAGCGACCAGAAACGTCCGTCCTCCAGTTCCTCCGGGTCAGGAGTCGGCGGATGGGTGCAGGTAGTCATGAAGGCATTTACCAGCTCCTTTTCAATATCCGATTCAAACACGTAGCGGGCGATGAAAACCGGCACGAACTCCGTGAGACCGAGTTCCTCCAGGGCTTCGCGCCGTAAGGCGCTTTCCACGGTTTCGCCATAGTCGACATGCCCGCCGACGGCTGTGTCCCATTTGCCCGGTTGCACGTCCTTGTGTGCCGGCCGTTTCTGCAAATACAATTCGCCGGACGGGTTGAATACGTGCAGATGCACGACCGGATGAAGCTGTTTCGTCCCGCTGTGACATACGCGGCGGGTGGCTTTGCCGAGAATGCGGCCGGTCTCGTCTACTAACGGAAACCATTCCTCGCCGGCGGCCGGCGAATGTTTCTTTTCTTTCATTGGACGGGAGGCGGCAGGTTTGATTTTGTCCGGCTGACGATCCGGGCCAGCGCTTCATTGCTCAAGTTTTCGCCGCAAGTTTCGTAGGGCAACCGGAAAGTGCATCCGTCCTTATATTCGGAACATCCGTAGGCCGTTTTTCCGCGTAAGAGGACGCCTTTTCCGCAAAGGGGACACGCCGGCGCCGCTGTTGCTTTCGGAGGCGTGGCGGCGCGTGAGGGTTGAGCGGGATTTTTCGGCTTTGCGGCCGCCGTTTTCGACGGACGGGACGGAGCGGCAGGCTTTGTTTCCGGAGCGGCCTCAATCGTGATACTGCGGCTGGAATGGTCGGAACGCACCTGCTGTACGACCCGCCCGACCAACTGTTTCAATTCGTCCAGAAACACGCCGGCCTGATAGGATCCCTTTTCGATCTGCCGGAGTTTCTTTTCCCACAACCCGGTCAGTTCGGCGCTTTTCAGCAGTTCGTCCCGGATAAGGTCGATCAGTTCGACGCCGGTGGGTGTGGCAAACAGGTTTTTCCGTTCCTTGCGGATGTAGTTGCGCTTGAACAGCGTCTCGATGATGGCGGCGCGGGTGGAGGGACGTCCGATGCCGTTTTCTTTCAGCGCGTCGCGCAGTTCATCGTTGTCGACGAGTTTTCCGGCCGTTTCCATGGCGCGGAGCAGCGTAGCTTCGGTATAGGGTTTGGGCGGCGTTGTCCACTTTTCGGCAAAATCGGGCTGGTGCGGGCCGCTCTCGCCTTTCACAAAATTGGGCAAGACGGAGACTTCTTCCGTAACCGGTTCGTTGTCTGCGGTTTCTTTCGTCTCTTTCGCTTCCTTTTCAAACACAACGCGCCAGCCGGGTTTCAGAATCTGCTTGCCGGTCACTTTGAACCCGACCTTTTCGACCTCTCCCGTTACGGTCGTGGTCGAGATTTCGCAATCGGGATAAAACACGGCGATGAAACGGCGCGTCACCAGATCGTAGACTTTCTGTTCCCGGTCGGACAGGTTACGCGCCGGCACTCCGGTGGGGATGATGGCGTGGTGGTCGGTCACTTTGCTGTTGTCGAACACTTTCTTGCTTTTGGGTATCTTGGCGGCCAGCAGCGGGGCGGTAAGCGTTGCATAGGCGGCCAGGCCTTTCAGGGTCTGCGGCACTTTGGGATAGATGTCTTCGCTCAGGAAGGTAGTGTCGACGCGCGGGTAAGTGGTCAGCTTCTTTTCGTAGAGCGACTGAATCCATTTCAGCGTTTCCTCGGCGGAAAAGGCGAATTTCTTGTTGCATTCCACCTGTAGGGAGGTCAGGTCGAACAGACGGGGTGGGGCTTCCCGGCCTCCTTTTTTGGTAATGCCCGTGATGGTGAAATCCTTGCCTGTGACCATTTGCAACAGGGCTTCGCCTTCTTCTTTTTTTGAAAATTTTCCCTGCGTAGCCGAAAACGTTGTCTGCCGGTAAATGGTTTTCAGTTCCCAGTAAGGTTCCGGTTTGAACTGTTCGATTTCCTTTTGACGGTTTACGATCAGCGCCAGGGTGGGCGTCTGCACCCTTCCGATGGAAAGCACCTGTTTGTTTTGCCCGTAGCGCAGCGTGTACAGGCGGGTGGCGTTCATTCCCAACAGCCAGTCGCCGATGGCGCGCGAAAGTCCCGCTTCGTACAGCGGATTCAATTCGGCGGCATCCCGCAGGTGTTGAAACCCTTCGTGAATGGATTCTTCGGTCAGCGAAGAAATCCAGAGCCGGTAGACCGGGCATTTGCAGCCGGCCTTTTGCAGCACCCAGCGTTGAATCAGTTCTCCCTCCTGTCCGGCATCTCCGCAGTTGATGACGGCGTCGGCATTGCGGATGAGTTTTTCAAGGATACGGAACTGTTTTTCGTAGGATTCGTTCGCCAGCAGTTTGATTCCGAAGCGGGGCGGAATCATCGGAAGGGCGTCCAGGCGCCAGGCTTTCCAGTCCGGCGTATAATCGTGCGGTTCCTTGAGCGTACAGAGATGGCCGAATGTCCAGGATACCTGATACCCGTTGCCTTCGATATATCCGTCTTTCCGGTTTTTCGCGCCGAGAACGTCGGCAATTTCACGCGCCACACTGGGCTTTTCAGCAATGCAAACTTTCAAAACATTCTTTATTTGTAGTGGCAAAGATAGGGCTTTTTTGTGAATTATGTTACTCTTTGTGCATGATACGCAAACACATGATGTTTTTGATTGAATGTTTTGTCGAAAGTCAGATAATTTTCATTTTGCCAGAACCGGTTGGTATTATTCGATATACCGGCGGTTCCTTTAGCTGCGATAGCGACCAGACGTCCCTGTGAATTATTGGTTTTGGAACTTGCCAAATCCGTTGGAAACGCGGATATCAACAGATATGATACTTGAGTTTAAATTTTAGCAAAGTAGAAAGATAATCACAAAGCCCCGTCATTGACTTGACCCCCTATTTCTTTTTCCGGTATTCCAGCGGTGAGATGCCGCTGTGTTTCTTGAAAAATTTGCCGAACGTAGACTGGTCGGCGAAATGCAGCATGTCGGCTATCTGCTGGATATTCAGGCCGGGGTTACGGAGCAGGATTTTGGCTTCCGTCATCAAGGCGGCGCTTATCCATTTGTTGACCGTTTTGCCCGAAAAGACTTTCAGGATGCGGGACAAATACTCGGACGTGATGCATAATTCGCCGGCGTAGAACGTCACTTCGTGCTGCTCCTTGCAATGAACGCTCAGCAGTTCCAGAAAACGGCTGAAGAGTTGTTCCTTGCGGTTGATTTTTGCAAACGAATCATTGACTTCGGTTTTATGGATGACGATATTCGCTATTTCCATCATGAGGATAAGGAACTGGCTCATGATCAGATTGCGCTGAAAACCGTTTCCGGTCTGTCCGATATAATAAATCAACCTCTTGATAGGGTCTTTGAGCAGGGCTACCTCTTCCGTTTGCAGGGACTGTGCAGGCCGTCTGCGTTTGGAAGCGATCACCTCCGAGGGCAGCGTCCGGTTGTTGCCCAGACTTTCGGAAAGAAAATCACGCGACACAATCAAGTTGTAGCCTTTAAAGTCCGGTGAAAAGTGAAAGTTCTGCAC
>JAITPV010000010.1 GCA_031289275.1 Tannerella sp. | reverse complement strand
CATGGGGCGGAAATCCTAAAGACAAACTCTTGTCCACCCGCTTTGAAAATCTTATCCGCCGCACACACGAGCAAACCGGCAAAAAGGTTGTCGTACTTATTGACGAGTACGACAAGCCTTTGATAAATACGATGGACGACCCGGAAGTGCATGACAACATACGCAAAGCCTTGAAAGGTTTCTACGGTGTACTGAAAAGCGCCGATGCTTATCTGCGTTTTGTGATGCTCACGGGAGTTACCAAGTTTTCGCAAGTAAGCATCTTCAGCGATTTGAACCACCTGAAAGACATCAGCATGAATGAGGACTATGCCGGTATCTGCGGCATATCCGAATCGGAGTTGCTACGTGAATTTGAACCGGAACTCCATGCCCTGGCCGATAAAACCGGGAAGACTTACGAGGAAACGCTCGCCGAAATGAAAAAGCGTTACGACGGCTATCACTTTGCCCGGAACAGCGAAGGCATGTACAATCCGTTCAGCGTGCTGAATACTTTTTCAAGCATGGAATTTCGCGATTACTGGTTCCAGACAGGCACGCCGACTTTCCTGGTCAACCTGCTCAAGCGGGAAGATTTTGACATACGGAATCTGAAAAGCGATGTTACGATTGAGGCACGTTCCATTACCGATTACCGTCCGGAAAATAATAATCCCGTACCGATCCTCTATCAAAGCGGTTATCTCACCATCAAAAGATACAAAAAGATGTTTGATGCCTACGTACTGGGCTTTCCCAATGAAGAAGTAGAGTATGGTTTTCTGCACGAACTTCTGCCGGCTTTTGCACCGCGCGATATGACAGGTGATTTTTTTGTAGGGAATTTTATTGAAGACCTGATGGACGGCAATGTGGATGCTTTCATGACCCGCCTCCGTGCTTTCTTTGCCGGTATTCCCTACGAATTGAACGACAAAACGGAACGGCATTACCAGACCGTATTTTATTTGGTATTCAAACTTATGGGTCAGTTTGTAGAGGCGGAACAGCACAGCGCCGCCGGTCGCGCCGATGCCGTTGTCATCACAGCCGGCACGGTCTATGTCTTCGAGTTCAAACTCGCCGGCAATGCGACTGCCGAAGACGCACTGAAACAAATTGACGACAAGGGCTATCTTATTCCCTTCACCGCCGGTGATCGCAAGACCGTCAAAATCGGCGCCGAATTTAATGCTGCGGAACGAACGTTAGGCAGGTGGCTGTATATTTGAAACGTTAAGCATGCACATATCCACCGAAATGATGTCGAAAGAAACCTACCACAAGCTTTGCCTGACGGAAGAAAGCATTCCCGTTTTCTCGCAGGACTGGTGGCTTGACGCCGTATGCGGCGCAGCGAATTGGAACGTCCTGCTGATTGAGGAAAACAACCGGACACTGGCCGCGTGGCCGCGCTACATGCCGCGTCCGCACCTCGTCACCATGCCCTCCTATACGCAGACGATGGGCATATGGTTTGCCCCTCCCGCCGCCGATGCCAAATACACCTCCGTACTGGAGCGCCGGCAAGCCCTCTGCAAACAGTTCATCAGCCGCTCAAGCACGCGCAGTTTCCTGCAGAATTTCCCCTACACCTTCACGGACTGGCTGCCTTTCTACTGGAACGGCTACCGGCAAACCACCCGTTACACCTACCTGTTACAGGACTTGAAAGACGCCGACCGGCTCCGGAACAACATGAGTCAGAACCTCCGTCGCAACATCCGGAAAGCGCAGGAACAATATCATGTGTCCGTCCGGCAGGGTGTATCCGTCGAAGACTTCCTGCAAGTGCAGAAGCTGACCTTCGACCGTCAGGGGAAAAAGAATACACAGTCTGCGGATGCCCTGCGCCGGCTGATCGACGTCTGCCGTGAGCGGGGACAGGGAGAACTCTGGGGAGGATACGACGACGACGGACACCTGCACGCCGTCGCCTTTGTCGCCTGGCAAAAGAGTTCGGCCTATTATGTGGCCGGCGGAGGCGACCCGGAGTTCCGCCATTCCGGAGCGCACAGCCTCGTCCTCCGGGAAGCCATCCGGTTTGTGTCCGACCGGTCGGACGTGTTCAATTTCGATGGTTCCATGGTGCCCGGCATCGAACGCTTTTTCCGCGAGTTCGGCGCCATCCAGACGCCCTACTTCACCCTCAGCAAAGGAAAACCGAGCCTCATCGACCGGGCATTGATCCGATTCAAAAGATTCAATGACGCAAAGCATCCCTGATTTCATACCCTTCCATTCATAATTCATATGACTTCAAAACAAAACATGATTGACTATATCATCCGTTTCCTGCTCGGAGACAGCCCCGCCTGCCGGGTGGCTGTGCCCCTGATCGGCTATACGGCCGACGAGGCGGAATGGGCAAACTATAAGGTCGTGATCCTTCCGTCCGGACTTTTCGACGAAGGGCGCTACGGCCTGCCCGGCTCGCTGCCCGGCTTGCCGCTGCAACAGGTGGAAGGCGTGCCGCTGCCGTATGGAACGCCGGAGATCGTCCGGCAAGGCGACCGGCTGCTGATCAAGGCCGATCTGGTAGCCTCGGCCTTTTTCCTGCTGTCGCGGTACGAAGAGTATGTACGGAGAGACGTACGGGACGTGCACGGCCGGTTCCCGGGCAAGGAATCCCTGCCTGCCGGAGGTGGTTTCATGGACAGACCCGTGGTGGATGAATATGGCCGGCTGTTGCGGAAGTGGCTGCGCGAAGTCGCTGTGGACGTACCGGAGCCGGAGCCGGTGATCCGTAAGGTCTACCTGACGATGGACCTGGATGTGCCTTTCCTGTACCGTCACTTGAAGGGGTTGATCCGGGGAATGCTGTCGCCCGGCAACCGGCTGAGGGCGCTGAAGACGTTTCTGACAGACCGTACCCTCGATCCGGCTTTTACCTTTCCATGGATTACGGAACAGAACCGGAGACTGGAACAGGGGGCACATTCCTTCGGCACGGAATCCGTCTACTTCTTCAAGTCGCTGGGAGGGGCGCCACAGGACAAACCCGTATCCAATCTGTTCTCGAAGGATATGCAAGCTCTCCTTGCATTTTGCAGGGAACAGGACATCACGGTCGGCCTGCATGCCGGTTACTATGCCGGCCTGCATCCGGAGATCATCCGTGAGGAGAAACAGCGATTAGAGGAGGCGGCCGGCCCCGGCATCCGTTACAGCCGGCACCATTTCCTGGCCTGCCGGGAGCCGGAGGACTACGCCCATGTGTTGGCCTGCGGTATTACCGATGATTTCACAATGGGCTATGCCGACGTCGCAGGCTTCCGGTTGGGTACCTGCCGTCCGGTACGGTGGATCAATCCGGCCGACCGGAAGGTGTATCCCCTGACCCTTCATCCGCTGACCGTCATGGAGTGTACGCTGATACGTGAAAACTACATGAATCTGTCCTTTGATGCCGCGACGGACTATTGCCTGAAACTGATTGAGCAAACGGAACGGTATCACGGCGATCTGACCCTGTTATGGCATAATCATTCTTTGATTCCGGCGCCCGGCAAGTGGGAAAAGGACTTGTATCAACTGCTCATCGAAGACCTGGCGCGCAGGTGAAGAGAGCGTTGAGAATTAAGAATTGAGAAAGGGATCGGACAACCTCTATGCAAAAGTGAGCGGGTATCGTTCGGGATGCAACAAGCTGTCTATTGCCAGATCAACATCCAACGCATCCCAGCGAATGCCGTCGGTTCCACACATCTCTACGTTGAAAATATCCGATACGGAAGCATTCCCGAACCACGGATAGTGGGTATAGGGCAGAAAAAACGCCCCTTCGCGCACCTCAATCATGATGCCCTCCGGCAGGATGGCATGTACCCTAACGAAGGTGTCGGTTCCATTTTTCTTTAAAAACTGCTTCATACTGCATTATTGTTTCTTTTATTTCGTTCAACTCAAGTTGCTTCTTATATTGTGATGTAAATATACACACTTTTCCGGGAAAACCTGCGATAAGCATCCCGTTTCCGGCGATTCCATTTCACCCGCCTTTCCCCTCCTTCCCTCCCTGCCATCAAGTTAATATTTGCTAAACGTGTATTGCATTGCAGAGCCGCATGATAAATTCATTTACCTTTGTCTGCAAAGAAAAAAGCCGGCTCATGTAACAAAAACCGGGAATATGCGTCTTATAGATATGAATTACGATCGAAAAAACAGGTAGAAGATGATTATCCGACTGAAAGAAATCCATAAAACCTACGACAATGGCGCTCCTTTGCATGTGTTAAAGGGGATAGACCTCGACATAAAACGCGGCGAAATGGTATCCATCATGGGAGCTTCAGGCTCCGGCAAAAGTACACTGTTAAATATATTAGGTATTCTGGATACGTATGATTCGGGCGCCTATTATCTGCATGATCAGCTCATCATGGACTTGAGCGAAAGCCAGGCGGCCGAGTTCCGTAACCGGATGATCGGGTTCATTTTTCAGTCGTTCAACCTGATCTCTTTCAAGAATGCGATGGAAAATGTAGCGCTTCCGCTTTATTATCAGGGCGTGTCGCGAAAGAAACGGAATGTCATGGCGATGGAATACCTGGACAGGGTGGGTCTGAAAGAATGGGCGGAACACATGCCGAACGAAATGTCCGGCGGGCAAAAGCAGCGGGTCGCCATCGCCCGCGCCCTGATCGCCCATCCGCAAATCATCCTGGCCGACGAGCCGACGGGCGCCCTGGACAGCGTCACGACGGTTGAAGTGATGGCGCTGCTGCGCCAGGTGAATCGGGAGGGAATGACGATTATCATCGTCACGCACGAACCTTCGGTCTCGGATGCCACCGACCGCATTATCCGCCTGAAAGACGGCCTTATTGAACGAATTGACTCAAGCGAAGGACATGTTTGATTTTGACGACTTCCGCGAGATTTGGAGCACGATGAAGAAAAACAAGCTCCGCACGTTTCTGACCGGTTTTTCGGTAGCGTGGGGGATATTCATGCTGATTTTTCTGCTGGCCGCCGGCAACGGACTGGGCAACGGCATCGCGCATAACTTTCGCAACATGGCGGAAAATACCGTGACTTGCTGGAGCCGCTATACCACGCTCCCCTACAAAGGCTTCCAACCCAACCGGCGCATTCAGTTCAGGGAAGAAGACGTATACGCCATCAAACGGGAACATCCGGAAGTGGACTTTATCTCGCCGGTCAATTACCGCAACGATACGCTGTCGTTCGACAAGGAATATCTGACCATCGAGATACAGGCCGTGTACCCCGACTTGGCCTCCATCGTTTATCTCCCTATCCCTGCCGGAAACGGACGTTTTATCAACGAAATAGACCTGATACAACGGCGCAAGGTCATCGTCATCACGCCGCGCATGGCCGAGGTGCTGTTTCGCGACGGCGCCTCGCCGCTGGGAAACCATGTGAAACTCGGCAACCTGATGTTCCGGATCGTCGGGATTTACCAGGATGATAACAATAACCTCAACGCGCCGGCGTATATCCCTTTCACGACCGGACAAATACTTTACGATAACGGCTTCCGCGTAGGGAATTTCTGGTTTACGCTGAAGGACGTGAATACGGAGAAAGCCTCCGAAGAGTTTGAGGAACGCTTTCGTGGAACGATAGCGCGGCGTCATCAGTTTGACCCGGCCGACAAAAACGCCATCGGCATGTGGAACACAGGCAACGACTTCCGGATGTGGCAGGGCATGACCAACGGGATCGCCCTCTTTATCTGGATCATCGGCATCGGCACGTTAATGGCCGGCATCGTCGGAGTGAGCAATATCATGCTGATCACCGTGCGTGAGCGGACGAAAGAGTTTGGCATCCGCAAGGCCATCGGCGCCAAACCGGCTTCGATCCTGCGACTGATCATTGCCGAATCCGTGCTGGTAACGGCCGTGTTCGGATACATCGGCATGGTTTCGGGCATCGGGCTGACCGAACTGATCAACTACGGCATGGAGATGGCCGAGACGGCGGCGGCGGTCGGCGAAAATGCGGGCAGAAGTCCGAGCGTGTTCCGTAATCCTACGGTAAATCTGGGGATTGCGCTTGCCTCTACCGGATTGTTAATTGTGGCCGGCGTGCTGGCCGGCTATTACCCGGCGCGTAAAGCCGTCAAAATCCCCGCCATCGAAGCCATCCGAATGGAATAACCCCTTAAACAGAAACGTTATGTTTGATATTGACCGATGGATTGAAATATGGGTAACCATCACCCGCAACAAAACCCGCAGTTTGCTGACCTGCTTCGGCGTTTTCTGGGGCATCCTGATGCTGGTCATTCTGCTGGGAGCAGGGACAGGGCTGCGAAACGGCATCATGGGTAACTTCGACGGGTTTGCCACCAATTCCGTCTTCTTCTATTCGGACCGGACAAGCGAACCGTACAAGGGCTTTAACAAAGGCCGCTGGTGGAGTATGCGCAACCGCGACCTCGAAAGCATCCTGCAAAACGTGGCCGGCATAGAGGATATTTCGCCCGTCATCTGGGGTAACCGCAGCGAAAAGAACATTGTGTACGGACAAATGACCGGTACGTACAACGTCAAGGGCGTGATGCCCGGATACTTCCGCATCGAAACGCAAGACCTGTATTACGGGCGCCTGCTGAACCTCATCGACACGCAGGAAAAGCGTAAAGTCTGCCTGATCGGCGCCAAGGTTAACGAAACGCTGTTTCGCAACGAGGATCCCTGCGGGAAGTATGTCCGCGTAAACGGCCTGTATTATCAGGTCGTAGGTGTGATCAAAGCCAAATCATCCAATATAAATATCGGCGGCCGGTCGGAGAACTCGGTATTCCTGCCCTTCACCACCATGCAGCAATCCATTAACCAGGGAGACATGTTTCACTTTCTGTGCATAAGCGCCCGACGGGGTTTTTCGGTTCTAACGATCATCGACGAAATCAAAACGATCTTAAAGGCGCAAAATGAAATCGCGCCTTCCGACCCGCAAGCCGTGGGCGTGGTCAACCTGGCGGAGGGGTTCGCCACGTTCGAGATGCTGTTTACCGGCATCGACATCCTGGTGTGGCTCGTGGGGATGGGCACGTTGCTGGCCGGCATCATCGGCGTGAGCAATATCATGATGGTGACCGTCCGTGAACGTACCAAAGAAATCGGCGTGCGCCGGGCGCTGGGCGCCAAACCGGTCAACATCATCTCGCAGGTGATGAGCGAGAGCCTTTTGTTAACGGCGCTGGCCGGTTTGATGGGATTAAGCCTGGGCATTTTTTGCCTGGATGTGGTGAACCGGATCCTGTCCGCTCAGCCGTCGGAAAGCAACGACACCTTTTTCGCAAATCCCGAAGTGAGTATTCAAACCGCTATCGCCGCCACCGTCGTATTGCTGTTCAGCGGACTGCTGGCCGGGCTGATACCGGCCTGGCGGGCGATGCAGATCAAAGCTATCGACGCGATCCGCGAAGAATGAACAAATAACAACAATAATAATAATGAAGTAATAATGAAGAATCGATTGGTAAAAAAAGTCATGCGTATCCTCCTGTTGTCGCTCATTGGGGCGGCAGTACTCGGTACGTTCTATTTCCTGTGGAAAAAAGCGCAGCCGGTAGTGACCGAATACGAATTTGTCACGCCGAAACGCGATACGGTAGAAACCAAAACGGTGGCCACCGGCAATGTCGAACCGCGCTACGAAGTCCTGATCAAACCGCAGATTTCGGGTATCATCTCCGAACTGCTGAAGGAAGCGGGACAAATGGTGACAATGGGCGAGATTATCGCACGCATCAAGGTCATTCCCGAAATGGTGCAACTCAACAGCGCCGAATCGCGCGTCAATCTGTCCGGAATCTCCCTGAAACAGGTAGAAGAAACCTTCAAGCGCGATGAACAGTTATATCAGCAGCAAGTGATCTCCACCGAGGAATATGAAGCCTCGAAAGCCGTTTACCTCCGGGCGAAAGAAGAAAAGGAGAATGCCCAGAGCGCCCTGGAAATCATCCGGGACGGGATTGCGAAAAACTCCAAAGTCGCCAGTACGACCCAAATCCGAAGCACCATCACCGGCATGATCCTGGATATTCCCATTAAGGAAGGCAATTCCGTGATCCAGAGCAATAATTTCAACGACGGCACGACCATCGCCTCGGTGGCCAACATGAAGGATATGATATTCGTGGGGAATGTGGATGAAACCGAGATCGGCCGTATCAGCGAAGGCATGCCGATCAAACTGACCATCGGCGCCCTGGAAAGCCAGACCTTTGACGCGGTGCTGGAATACGTATCGCCGAAGGGCGTGGAAAAGAACGGCGCCATTCAGTTTGAGATCAAAGCCGCCGTGACAATTCCCGAAGGATCGTTTATCCGCGCCGGGTACAGCGCTAACGCCGAAATCGTGTTGAAGCGCGTCGAAGACGTACTGACCGTCCCGGAGAGCACCGTTGAGTTTCACGGCGATTCGGCCTTCGTGCAATTAGTCAAACAGGAAAAGCCGACCCAGTTGTTTGAACGTCACGTCATCCAAACCGGCCTGAGCGACGGCATCAAGATTGAAGTGAAAGACGGATTGACCGCCGACGACAAAATCCGCGGCGCGGCCATCGTTCCCCAGAAAAAATAATCACCCGAAAACGCCCCTTATGAAAAGAATGACGATTTACTTCTCCGCCGGCCTGCTGCTATGTGCAGCCATCATGCCGTCCAAGGCGCAGACCTCTCCCTGGACGCTGGAAGCGTGCATCCGCCATGCCATCGAACATAATATCGAACTGAAACTGCGCGAACAGGAACAAGCCACCCGCGAGATTGAACTCCATACGAGCCGGCACAGCCGGCTGCCCAGTCTGAACGCCGGCCTCGGACAGAATGTCGACTTCGGGCGTTCTCCGTCGAAAGAGGGAACCATCGTAGACCGCAACTCGATCAATTCATCCGCCTCCCTGCAACTGAGCATGCCGGTTTTCGACGGCCTGCGCATCCCGAACAACATCGCCGCCCGCAAATTCAACCTCCTGGCGGCGATCGAAGCGCTGAACAGGGCCAAAGAAGACCTGGCCATCGGCGTGGCGTCCTACTTCCTGCAGGCGCTTTACAACAAGGAGATAAAACATATCGCCGAGTTGCAGATAACGCTTACCGCCGAACAGGTGCAACGAACGGAAGCCTTAGTCACGGCCGGAAAAATACCCGCTTCACAGCTTTACGACATCCGGGCGCAGCTTGCCCGGGACGAAGTAACCCTCACCGAGGCGAAGAACAATCTCAGCCTGGCATTGCTGGAACTCTCCCAGCAGTTGGAGCTGGAACGCCTCGGCGCCGAATTTGATATTGTGGCGCCGGAAGTGCACGACGCCGTAGCCGAATACATCGGCAGTATTCTCCCGCCGGATCATATCTATGAAAGCGCCGTCACCATCAAACCGCAAATCCGGGAACAGGCTTATTTGCTGGAAAGCCAGAAGAAAATGCTGAAAGTAGCGCAAGCCGGTTATTATCCGAAATTAGACCTGAATGCCGGCTACAGCAATGGCTACTATCGTTATTATTCCGGCGAGGCGGGGGTGGTCAATGTCGGCTTTGGCGACCAGTTACAGCAAAACGAACGGAAAACGATCGGACTGAGCTTGAGTATTCCCATTTTCAACCGTTTCGAGGTACGCAACAGCGTGCGTTCGGCGCGTGTCGGGATGATCAACCGCGAATTAATGATGGAAAGCGCCCGGAAAGCGCTCTATAAAGAGATACAGCAAGCGTATTTCAATGCCATTGCCGCGCAGGAGAAATACATTGCGTCCGGCAAATCCGTGGAGGCCAGCCGGGAGGCATTCAAATATGCGGAAGAACGTTACGCCGCCGGCAAGAGCGCCGTATTCGAATACAACGAATCCAAGACGAAGTATGCCCAAAGCCTGTCCGAACAGGCGCAATCCAAATTCGACTTTATCTTCCGCGCCAAAATCCTGGATTTCTATAACGGCAAACCAATCACGCTTTAGAGGCAAGAAGACAGGGGGGGAATTCACCTGTGTAAATTTGCCCATGTCGGTTGACAAGAGCAAATATACTTGTGTAAATTGGGCAACCGGCCTGCCGGAATAGAAATTTACGCAGATGAATTAGGCAACTGTTTTCTGTGTATATTTTTCGCCAAAGCATTATCTTTGCCGTCGATAACTTTTAATAAAAGCATAAACTTAATTAGTAATGAAATGAATCAGATGAAAATCAGTTTGCTGATCCTGACTGCGGCCTTCGCAGCGGGATGTGCACAGACCAATCAGTCGAAGGTAGAGGCCGTCAAGAATGAGCTTCGCGCACCGGCCTATCCCTTGGTAACCATCGACCCGTACACCAGTGCATGGTCGTTTACCGATCATTTATATGATGAATCGGTACGGCATTGGACGGGCGAGAAATTCCCGCTCATCGGCGCCATCCGTGTAGACGGGCAAGTGTATCGTTTCCTGGGCACGGAAGAAACGCCGATGGCCGCAGTAGCAAAAACGGCGGAAGCCGGCGGTTGGACAGGACGCTACTCGCATGTCAAGCCCGGCGAAGGCTGGGAAAAGCCCGACTTCGACGACCGCCCCTGGCAAGAAGGCCCGGCCGCATTCGGCACCACCGACGACGTCTCGGTACAGACCCCGTGGACAGGTGATCATACCGAAATATGGGTGCGCCGCGAGATCGTTTTGGACGAAGACCTCAGCGGGAAAAAAGTATTTCTCGAATATTCCCACGACGATGATTTCGTCCTGTACGTCAACGGGATCGAAGTGGTTCGTACCGGAGAAGGATTGCAGAAAAACGTGTATGTTCCCGTGCCGGACAAGGTTTTGCAAACCTTGAAGGCCGGCCGGAACGTGTTTGCCGCCCATTGCCGGAACCATACCGGCGGAGCGTTGGTTGATTTCGGCTTGCACATGGAGGCGCCCGTCCGGCAGTATCTTGAGACGGCTGCCGTGCAGAAATCCGTAGATGTACAGGCCACCCAGACACACTATCTTTTTGCCTGCGGCCCGGTCGATTTGCAACTTACCTTTACCGCCCCGCTGTTGATGCACGATCTTGAACTGATTTCGCGTCCGGTGAATTATCTGTCGTACGAAGTGACGCCCACCGACGGCGCCACGCATCAGGTGGAGATTTATTTCGAGGCGTCGCCCCTGTGGGCGTTAGACAAATCCGCTCAGGAAAGCCGCTCCGAAACTTTTGAAAAAGACGGCCTGGTATTCCTGAAAACAGGAAGCGCCTCGCAACGGATACTGGAAAAAGGCGGCGACAACGTCCGCATCGACTGGGGTTATTTTTACCTGTGTGCCGAAAAATCCAATGCCACCTGTACGACCGGCGATGAATATGCCCTGCGCGAAAGCTTTGGTTCCAACGGGTTGCTCGAAACCGCGCCGGCGGCCGTCGGCGGCCACGACAAACTGGCGCTGGCGCAATCGCTCGGCGCTGTCGGCAAACCGGCTTCCGGAAAAATCATGATCGGCTACGACGACCTGTACTCCATCCAATACTTTGGCGACAACCTGCGCCCATACTGGAACGATGCCGGAAACCGCAGCATCGAATCCGTCTTTGCCCAAGCCAACCAAGAATACGAAAAACTGAAAACCGATTGCGACCGGTTCGATTACGAATTGATCACGAACGCAGACCGGGTCGGAGGCAAGGAATATGCCGGGCTTTGCGCGCTGGCATACCGTCAGGCCGTCGCTGCGCACAAGCTGGTGAAGGCGCCCAACGGCGATCTGCTTTTCCTGTCGAAAGAAAATTTCAGTAACGGCTCGATCGGCACGGTAGATGTGACCTATCCATCGTCTCCGCTGTTCCTGCTCTACAATACGGAATTGGCCAAAGGATTGCTGAACCATATCTTTTATTTCAGCGAAAGCGGAAAATGGACCAAACCTTTTGCCGCGCACGATGTGGGGACGTATCCGCGAGCCAACGGACAGACGTATGGCGGCGACATGCCGGTGGAAGAAAGCGGCAACATGCTGATCCTGACAGCCGCCATAGCCGTCAGAGAAGGCAACGCCGCCTATGCGGAAAAGCATTGGGCTACGCTCACCACCTGGACGGATTATTTGGTGGAGAAAGGGCTTGATCCCGAAAACCAGCTTTGTACGGACGACTTTGCCGGACACTTCGCCCACAATGCCAACCTGTCGGTAAAAGCGATTCTCGGAATTGCCTCCTACGGACATCTGGCCGGAATGCTCGGCAAAAAGGACATTGCCGAAAAATACACGGCGCAGGCACGCAGCATGGCCGCCGAATGGATGAAAATGGCCGACGACGGCGATCATTACCGTCTCACGTTCGACCAGCCCGGCACCTGGAGCCAGAAATATAATCTTGTGTGGAATAAATTGTTGAAGTTGGGCATTTTCCCCGAAACGGTTGCGGAAAAGGAAGTACCCTATTATCTGACCGTACAACACGTGTACGGATTACCGCTGGATAACCGTAAAACATACACCAAATCCGATTGGATTATTTGGACGGCAACACTGGCGCAGGAGAAAGAGACTTTCGAACAGTTCGTCCGGCCGGTGTATCGCTTCATGAATGAAACGACCGACCGCATCCCCATGTCGGACTGGTACTATACGGACAGTCCGAAACACGTGGGCTTCCAAGCCCGTTCGGTGATCGGCGGATATTTTATAAAAATGCTGGAAGAGAATCTCCGGTAAAAGATCGGCGCTTCGACAAGCGCGGTAAGCTACACACTATTCACTAAATAAAAAAAGGGAGACCAAGTCTCCCTTTTTTATTATCACAATACAATTCCGTCTTCGCGGGCTTGTTCCTCCCCGGAAAGAGTAATCAACTTGTACCCTTTGCCGTGGATATTGATAATCTCAATATCGGGATCATCTTTCAACAGCTTGCGCAATTTGGTGATGTACACATCCATGCTACGTGCATTGAAATAGTTGTCATCCACCCAGATCGTTTTCAGCGCATAATTGCGTTCCAGAATCTCATTGGCGTGAGCGCAGAGGAGACTAAGCAATTCACATTCCTTCGTCGTCAGCTTGGTTATTTTCTCACCGATGGCCAATGTTTGCTTTTGAGTATCAAACGTAAAGCCTCCCAATTTGTAGAAAGGTATGTCTTTAAGTTTCTTACCTTTCACACGTCTCAGGATCGCTTCGATACGAAGCAACAATTCTTCCATACTGAACGGTTTGGTCAAATAATCGTCCGCCCCCAGCTTAAAGCCTTCCAGAATATCCTCCTTCAATGTTTTAGCAGTGAGGAAAATAATAGGGATATCCGAATTAATTGAACGGATTTCCTGCGCCAGCGTAAAGCCGTCTTTCTTTGGCATCATTACATCTAATACGCACAAGTCATACGTACCTGATGTAAACCCTTTATAACCGGATTCTCCATCGGAGAACAAATCCGTTATAAACCCTTTTGCTTGTAAGTATTCTCTTAAAAGCATTCCTAAATTCTCATCGTCTTCGCAAAAGAAGATCTTCAATTTTTCTTCCATAGTTATTTGTTTTTAATAAGAGGTAATGTAATTATAAATTTTGTTCCAATAATTCCGTCATCTTGTTGTTCGGCCCGGATGGATCCGCCATGATCTTCCACGATCTTGCGGACATACGCTAATCCAAGCCCGAATCCTTTTACGTCATGTACATTGCCGGTCGGTATCCGGTAGAACCGGTCAAACACTTTTTTCAGGTGTTCTTTCTTAATACCGATCCCGTTATCTTCGATGGAAAGATACAATTTTCCGTTCTCATTTCTTGTCCGCGCCATTAATTGGAGTGGAGCATCTTGCCGCCTGTATTTTACGGCATTATCCATTAAGTTGAACAATACGTTTGTGAGATGCATTTCGTCGGCATAAATGGCCGAATTTTCCGCTTGCATATCAACATCAATCGTTCCGCCGTATTTTTCCACCTTCAGTGCGAAGGTGCTTGCAACACCGGCCAGCAAGTCATTTGCGTCAAGTTCCTTGAGTTTCAGCAGGGCTCTTTGTTTTTCAAACAGCGAAATCTGAAGCACTTTTTCCACCAGGAAACTCAACCGTTTGGTTTCGTCGGAGATTACGCCGTAGATATGTTTAAACACATCCGGGTTTTTCGAAATGTCCGTATCTTTGAGCATCTGGGTAGCCAAAGAAATGGTAGAAACCGGCGTTTTCAACTCGTGTGTCATATTGTTTACGAAATCATTTTTCATTTCCGAAAGTTTTTTCTGACGGAAAATCGCGTAAATCGTAAAAATGAACGTCGTCAGCAGGATAAACGAAAATATCACGGAGGGAACCAGAAACGTAACGGAACTTGAAATATAATCGCTCTTGGTCGGAAAGTAAATCTTGAGATAATTCCGTTTCGAAGGCGGATCATTCGGAAAAAGAACGACCGTTAGCACGTCGACGATTTTGGCCGGTTTAAACGCTTCATTTTGGTAAACAATCTGATTATCTTTATCTATCACCACGAAAATATACGGCA
The DNA here is from genome assembly GCA_031289275.1 of Tannerella sp. Lineage (GTDB taxonomy): Bacteria > Bacteroidota > Bacteroidia > Bacteroidales > Tannerellaceae > Tannerella. The sequence goes on along the minus strand of JAITPV010000010.1, from coordinate 9,862 downwards.
GATTCAGGCCGTTGTTAACCAGTTCCGTTTTCAGATAGTTATTCAATATTTTGAAGTCCAACCGTTTTTCAATAGGTTTCAGGTGAGCGGTATATAACATGTTATACAAAACGTCTTCGAGAAGTCCGGCCTGATGCTGATACCGTTTCCATAAATTTCGCTGATACTCCTCGGATTCTTTGATGATGGCATCCTTCGAAGGCATATTCGCTCCTTTTGGATTCACACCGGAATGGCTCATTTCCAAACGCTGGATGACCCCGTTTGAGTCTTGAATCTGAAGTTGACGACTCTCCGTTGTAATCGTTTGATTCAAGTCTTGCCTCTTCGGTGCATTTTTATATTTGAAATAATTCATATCTTCTTCCATATATTTACGGGCTTCATCCCTTTCCAACGTATTCGATACCTGCTCCAGACAACGTTTAACGGTTGTGTCGAATTGTTCGTTGCTTGTTTTGAGAATTATGCTGATATAGTTCACTTGTAAATAAAGTAAACCGCCAAATGCAAATCCCATTACTACGGCCAGCAACCAAATGATCGACTTTTTCATTTTAATTATTCGTAAACAAACTCTTTTTTAATATTGAAACTCCATGAAAATCAAACCTTGTTTTTTGATAACACAAAAGAAGCATGTTTTAGTTTAATATTCACACAAAAAATGATAAAAGTGAAGGGTCTGTATATTAATTAATCTTATCAAAATGAGATGAGGAAACGCCAATATGAGGCAAAAACACGTCTCAATTTATTAAAAATCAATCTATTTACGATGAATTTACTCCTGTTTTAATATGTTCTGAAATGCCAAATTCCGTTATGATCACATGCCGGAATCCGTAATATAAATGTGTGTTTTTTTTTGAATCCCGTGCCTTTCTTCATTTTCTTTCGATCCATTTCCGTGCATTAACAAACGCTTCAATCCAAGGTGTTATTTCGTCTTGGCGCCGGTTTTCCGGATAGTAACCGCATTGCCAAGGAAAAATCGCCCGTTCCGGATGAGGCATCATGGCCAAGTGGCGGCCATCCTTCGAACAGATACCGGCTACCGCCCACGGCGAACCGTTCGGATTGGCCGGATAGCCTTCGTAACTGTATTTTGCCACAAGGTGATAGGCTTTTTCTTCATAAGGAAAAGCAAATTTGCCCTCGCCGTGGGCAACCCAGGCGCCTAATTTGCTTCCGCTCAACGAACCGAACATGACCGAATGGTTTTTCGGTATCTCAAGCGTAACAAATCCGGACTCGAACTTATGCGAATCATTATGAAGCATTTTGTGCTTCTTTTCATGCTCAGGGTAAAGCAATTCCAGTTCGGCCATCAACTGGCAGCCGTTACAGATACCCATGCTCAGCGTATCTTCACGGGCGTAATACCGTTCAATCGCCTTTTTCGCTTTTTCATTATACAGGAATCCGCCTGCCCATCCTTTGGCGGAGCCTAATACGTCGGAATTGGAAAACCCTCCGCAAAAAACAATCAAGTTGGTATCTTCCAGCGTTTCCCGTCCGCCGGCCAAATCCGTCATATGCACGTCTTTTACGTCGAAGCCGGCCAAATACAAGGCATAAGCTGTTTCGCGTTCGCATTGAGAGCCTTTTTCGCGGATCACGGCGGCGCTGACGCCCGAGGGTTTGCGACGGACGGACGGAAGACCATACGAGGCCGGTTGACCGGTAAAGTCTTTCGGGTATCTGAACGTCAGAGGCTGTAATTTGTAATTCTCGAAACGGTTTCCGGCGCACACGCTCCCGCTTTGTTTGACGTCTAATTTGTATGAGGTAGAGTACCATATATCACGCAAATAGTCAATCCCAAAATGATATTGTGCGCCGTCTTTGGACACCAGGATGTGACGTTCGTCCGTGGGGCGGGCAATCACAGCCCAACCAACGCCGGCTTCTTTCATCAATGTCTCGAAAACTTTTTTCTCCTTGACTTGTACAAGGATGCCCGGATTCTCGGCAAACAGGATTTTGATCACATCCGGTTCGGCCAACAAGTCCAAATTGACGTCCAATCCGCCTTCTACATTCGCAAAACACATTTCCAGCAGAGTGGTAATCATCCCTCCGGCGGATATATCATGCCCGGACAAAATCAATCCCTTTTCGATGGCTTCCTGCACGGCATCAAATGCGTCGCCGAAATATCCGGTATCCGTCACGGTCGGCGTTTCGTCTCCCAAGCGGTTCAATATCTGAGCGAAAGCGGAACCGCCCAATTTCAACGTATCAAAAGAAAAATCTATATAATATATGTAAGTGCGATTGTCATGCACCAAAACAGGGGAAACAATTTTCTTTACGTCACGCACTTCGGCGCCGGCAGAAATAATCACCGTGCCGGGTGAAAGGACTTTTTCGTTACCGTAATTTTGCGTCATGGAAAGGCTGTCTTTACCGGTTGGAATATTGATTCCCAGTGCACAGGCAAATTCGGAGGCGGCTTCTACGGCTTTGTATAAACGGGCGTCTTCCCCTTCGTTGCGGCAAGGCCACATCCAGTTGGCGCTGAGCGAAACGCCGGTCAACCGGTCGGTCAACGGGGCAAACACGATATTTGTCAACGCTTCGGCAATGGCTATCACCGAACCGGCGGCAGGATCCACCAACGCCACCTGCGGCGCATGGCCTATCGACGTGGCAATGCCGGCTTCGCCGCGATAATCCAACGCTACGGCGCCCAAGTCGCTCAGCGGCAGTTGCAATTCGCCCTGGCATTGCTGACGCGCTACCCGGCCGCTAACCGAACGGTCGACCTTGTTCGTTAACCAGTCTTTACAGGCTACGGCTTCGAGTTGAAGCACCTGCTCCAGATAATGATGCAACCGGGCGGTTTGATAAGTCGGCGGCTGATGGCTTTCGTGGACGGTATGATCCGTCATCACCGTGCGCGGCGGCTTTCCGAACATATATTCGAGTTTGATGTCGATCGGTTTCACGCCGTCGGCTTGTTCAAAAACAAATTTCATATCGCCGGTGGTTTCGCCTACCACGTAGATCGGCGCACGTTCGCGTTCGGCAACGCGCCGGATAAGCGCAACATCCTTTTCCTTGACTAAAAGCCCCATCCGCTCCTGACTTTCGTTGCCGATGATTTCTTTGGCGGAAAGGGTCGGGTCGCCAACGGGTAACTGCGCCATGTCGATGTGTCCGCCGGTTGTTTCTACCAGTTCGGAGAGGCAGTTCAGATGTCCGCCGGCACCGTGGTCATGGATAGAGACGATCGGATTTTCATCCGATTCGGCAATGGCGCGGATCACGTTGGCGGCGCGTTTTTGCATTTCGGGATTCGCCCGTTGTACGGCGTTCAACTCAATCCCGCTGGCATATTGCCCGGTATTTACCGACGATACGGCGCCGCCGCCCATGCCGATGCGGTAGTTGTCGCCGCCCAGGATCACGATTTTGTCACCCGGACGGGGTTCTCCCTTCAAGGCGTCGCGTTTGTTGGCATAACCGATGCCTCCGGCCAGCATAATGACTTTGTCATAGGCGTATTTCTTTCGGTTTTCTTCGTGTTCGAAGGTCAGGACGGAGCCACAGATCAGCGGCTGGCCGAATTTGTTGCCGAAGTCGGAAGCGCCGTTCGAGGCTTTGATCAGGATTTGTTCCGGCGTCTGATAGAGCCACGGCCGCGGGTCAAGTATTTTCTCCCATTCGCGCGCCCCTTCGGTACGGGGATAGGAGGTCATGTAAACGGCTGTTCCCGCAAGGGGCAGGGAGGCTGTTCCGCCGCCGAGGCGGTCTCGTATCTCGCCGCCCGTGCCGGTAGCTGCGCCATTGAACGGTTCGACCGTTGTCGGGAAGTTATGCGTTTCCGCTTTCAGGGAAAGCACGGTTTGTATCTTTTTGAGGCCGTAGAAAGCCGGTTTGTCGCTTGCGAGCGGGGCAAACTGTTCCATCTCCGCACCCTCATTGAAGGCGACGTTGTCTTTATAGGCGGAAACTAACCGGTTGGGATTTTCGGTCGATGTTTTTTTGATCAGTTGAAAAAGCGAACTTTCTTTTTCTTCGCCGTCGATGACGAAGAGGCCACCGAAAATCTTATGCCGGCAGTGTTCCGAATTGACCTGCGAGAAGCCGAAGACTTCGCTGTCGGTCAGTTGGCGTCCTATTTTCCGGCTTACCTCGTTCAGGTAATTCACTTCGTCTTCGCTTAATGCCAGGCCTTCCTGCGCGTTGTAGGCGGCGATGTCGTCGACGGGGAGAATGGGATCCGGTTGTTTGCGGATGGTGAAAACCTGCTGATCCAGTCCGTTGTAGATACGTTGCAGCATGGGATCATGCGCTGCTTCACCCGACGTTACGGGCGTATATTCTTCGATACGCACGATGCCGGCAAGACCCATGTTTTGCGTGATTTCTACCGCATTGGTACTCCAGGGAGTAATCATTTCGCGCCGCGGGCCGACATACCAGCCCGCGACCCTTTCGGCCGGAACGGGTGTGGCGTGATCGAATAACCATACTAATTTAGCGATGTCGCCTGATGAAAAAACCGATGCTCCTTCTACGGCAAGCACTGTTCCTGACGGGGATTGAAAGAATTGAATCATATTGTTATTTTATTTACTTGTCTCGTTCTACCAGATAATCCGCCAGAAGCAGCAAACTGTCTCGGGCCGCCGAAGCAGGCAATGAGCGGATGATCTCCACCGCCATCGCCTTATATTTCAGCATACGGGTCTCGGCATACTCAATGCCGCCTTTGTCTTTCGCAAACCGAAGCAGGGCGGAGATATTAGCCGATGTGATTTTCTTCTCCTGCAACATGTCGAGGTAGGGCGCTTTCTCGGTCGCCGATGCTGTTTCAAGAGCATACAGGAGCGGCAAGGTCACTTTGCCTTCGCGGAGGTCGTTACCGCTGGGCTTTCCGGTTCGGGCATCCTCGAAATAATCGAAAATATCATCCTTAATCTGGAAACAATAGCCGAGCAACTTCCCAAATTCTTTGCATTTCCGTTGCATTTCCTCCGGCGCATGGGCTGTAATAGCCCCTATCTCCGTACAGGAAGCCAGCAGTGTAGCCGTTTTCTTTTCCACGGCCAGGAAATAATCCTTCTCGGTCAGAATGGATTCATTCGCATTCTCCAGTTGTTTGATTTCACCTTCCACCATGTCATGGCATAGCATGGCCATGATGTGGTACACTTGTTCATGTCCCATCCGCATCACGCGGGTCATGACGTCGGCAAAGACGAAATCGCCCACCAGCACGGCAATGCGGTTATTGTATAGCGCATTCAGGGACGGTAGACCCCGGCGTTGTTTTGTTTCGTCAACCACATCGTCATGAATCAGGGAGGCCGTGTGCAACAATTCCAGATATATGGCCGTCTGTACGGAGTCTGTGTTTGCACGCCCGCAGGCTTCGGCCGTCAGCAGGAGCAACAAGGGACGGATATGCTTGCCGTTAGACCGGCGGATCGCTTCGACGGCTGACTGTACCGTCCGTATTTCGCTGTGAAGCGTCAGGCCAAATTCATCCTTAAAGTGTTTGAATACTTCCGATACCGGTCGCTCAATTTCGTTTCTGTCTATCATAAATCTATTTTATACCCTGCAAAAATAAGAAAAAGAGTTGAGGTATACAGATTTTTCGTACATTTACCCGTAAATTCTACAAAAAAACAGGACTATGAAACTACTTTTGATTGATGCTTATGCGCTAATATACCGTTCCTATTATGCGTTTATCAAGAATCCCCGTACAAATTCAAAGGGGATGAATACGTCGGCCATCTTCGGGTTTATCAACTCGCTGGAAGATGTATTGAAACGGGAAAACCCCACACATCTGGCGGTAGGATTCGATCCGCCGGGGCCGACTTTTCGTCACGAAGCCTACGAAGCCTACAAATCTCACCGGGAAGAAACGCCGGAAGACATCCGCATCTCGACGCCTTATATTCGCGAAATTATCCATGCTTACGGAATACCCCTGCTGGAAGCGCCCCGGTATGAGGCCGACGACGTCATTGGCACGATTGCCCGGCAAGCCGGTGAGGAGGGGTTCGAGGTCTATATGATGACGCCGGACAAGGACTACGGGCAGTTGGTGTCGGAACATGTCTTCCAGTACCGTCCCAAGTTCGGTGGCGATTACGAAGTGATGGGCGTGCCGGAAGTACTGTCGAAGTACGGATTGAAGTCCGTGAAACAGATGATCGACCTCCTGGGACTGATGGGCGACAGTGCGGATAACATACCCGGCTGTCCGGGTGTAGGCGAAAAGACGGCGCAAAAACTGCTGGAGAAGTTTGATTCCATAGAGAACATGCTGGCCAATACCCATCAAATAAAAGGAATCCTGCGAACGAAGGTAGAAGCCAATGCGGAACAAATCCGTTTCTCGAAATTCCTGGCCACCATTGTGACCGATGTGCCCGTCCGCTTCGACGCCGCTCTCTGTCTCCGAAAGGAACCGGATAAAGCCCGTCTGACGGAATTATACACCGAACTGGAGTTCAGGAACTTTATCATCCGCTTAGGAGAGGGAGACGTAAAAAAGGCGGTTGCCCCGTCACAGCAACTTTCTCTGTTCGGCATGGCAGACGCGGCGAAAGATACGGTCGACGCGGTGGAAGCGGATACGCTGTCTACTGTCTCGACCATCCTGAACACACCTCACACCTATCATTTGGCAGATACGGCGGAAGCTCGTGACGAGTTGGGACGCCTGTTGGCCGCGCAGCCGTTTTTCGCATTCGACACGGAGACGGATGGGCTTAACCCTTTGACGGCAAGTTTGGTCGGTATCTCTTTCGCCTTGCGGGAAAAGGAAGCCTGGTATGTGCCGGTGCCGGAAGCGATGGACGAAGCGCTGTCGGTACTGTCGCCTTTCACGGAAGCCTTACAGCATCCGGATGCCGTGAAAATCGGGCAAAATATCAAATTCGACATACTGGTTTTGCGGAAGTACCGGATTCACGTGGCAGGCCGCCTGTTCGACACGATGATCGCGCATTACCTCCTGCATCCGGAACTCAGGCACGGTATGGATTACCTCGCGGAGACGTATCTGAACTACCGCCCGGTGCCGATCGAGGCACTGATCGGAAGTAAAGGAAAACATCAGTTATCCATGCGTGCGATCCCGGTCGAGAAGGTCTGTGAATATGCCGCGGAAGATGCGGATGTGACCCTGAGACTGAAAAACTTCTTTGCCCCGAAACTGGCTTCCGAAGGGTTGGAATCCCTGTTTTTCGATATTGAAATGCCCTTAATATACGTCCTGGCCGAGATGGAACTGACGGGCGTCATGGTGGACAGGCAGGCGCTAAGTCAGATTTCAAAGGAACTTACCGGCATCATCATAGACCTGGAGAAAGACATCTATCAAATGGCCGGTCAACCATTCAATATCAATTCGGCCAAACAGGTAGGCGATATCCTTTTCAAACAGCTGCATATTGATGAGAAAGCCAAGAAGACGAAGACGGGCAGTTACAGTACGGGCGAAGACATACTGGAGAAGCTGAGGAACAAACATCCGATCATCGGTAAACTGTTAACATACCGGGGGCTTAAGAAGTTGCTCGGTACCTACGTCGACGCGCTGCCGGAATTGATCCTTCCACAGACAGGCAAGATACATACTTCGTTCAATCAGACGGTCACTTCGACGGGTCGCCTGAGTTCCACGAACCCGAACCTCCAGAACATACCCATACGCGACGATGTGGGGCGTGAGATACGGAAGGCCTTCATTGCCGATCATGCGGACTGTGTGTTCTTCTCGGCCGATTATTCCCAGATAGAGTTGCGTATCATGGCGCATCTGAGTAACGACGCAAATATGATTGAGGCCTTCCGCGGCGGCGCCGATATACATGCAGCCACGGCCGCGAAGATCTACCGTGTGCCGCCGGACGAAGTGACTTCCGAGATGAGACGGAAAGCGAAGACGGCTAACTTCGGGATCATATACGGTATATCGACCTTTGGATTGGCCGAACGGTTGAACATCCCCCGGGGTGAGGCGAAAGAGTTGATCGACGGTTACTTTCTTTCCTTTCCACAAGTCAGGGAATACATGGATCAAAGTATCCGGGTAGCCAAGGAAAAGGGGTATGTCGAAACGATATTCAAGCGGAAGCGTTTTCTGGCGGATATTCTTTCCAACAACGCCATTGTGCGCGGCTATGCCGAACGGACGGCCATCAATGCGCCTATACAGGGGAGTGCAGCCGATATTATTAAGGTGGCAATGGTACGTATCTTCAATCGTTTCGAGACGGAAGGGCTTCGTAGCAAGATGATTCTTCAGGTGCATGACGAACTGAACTTCAACGTCCGAAACGACGAGTTGGTACGGGTACAACAGATAGTGCTCGAAGAAATGGAGGGCGCTGTCCAATTACAAGTACCCCTGATCGCCGACTATGGCGTAGGCATAAACTGGCTACAAGCACACTGAGGGAATTAAGAGTTAAGAGTTAAGAATTAAGAGTTATGATTAGTTTCCTTTTTAATTCGAATCAGTTGCCCGTCTAACTTTAGCAGGTTGCCCGTCTAACCTGGGTTGGTTGCCCTTTTAACTTAGGTAGGTTTGTCGACAGACTAAGGTAGGTTAGTCAACTTACTAATGTCGATTAATCAACTAATCAATATGTATTTATGATGAAAAATAACTGCCTCGTGAAGGCGATATGAACCCGTCAGGGTTCACATATTTATAGAAAAACGAACGTCCACATATCACATCCGACCCCGTTCGGGGTCGAACAATAGGGGAATGTTCATTTCTATAAACATGCAATCTCTAACGAGATTGTTTTTACTATCTATTATTGAAATAAAAAACAACTAACTTGTGGAAGGCAACATGAACCCGTCAGGGTGTACATGTTTATAACCTGAGTTTTGGATAAGAAAAAGAGAGAAAAAAGAGGTAAGTATCAAATAATCTTTGTATCTGAAAAACAATAAAATAGACGGAAGTTATGAGTTTACTTACCACCGACAAAATTACTACGATTTTTTGCATTACAGACGATTTCTGCAAAGAATTTTCAAAAGAGTTGGCAAAAACGCCCATTTTGCCTGAGGACGGCAAAAAGCGCCGTAACCGCCCATGCGAAATGTCCGACAGCGAGATGATTACCATTTTGATGCTATATCATTTCGGATGTTTCAAAAATTTCAAGCATTATTACTTGCATTATATCGGCCATTCATCTGAAAAAAGAATTCCCCAAACAGCTTTCATACAATCGTTTTATTCAGCTTGAACACCGTGTATTCATACCCATGATGTTCTTTTTGAACACCGTTTGTTTCGGCAAATGCACGGGCATAACCTTTATTGACAGTACCAAAATTTCCGTCTGCCACAACAAACGCATTTATCGCAACTGGGTTTTTATGGAGTTGGCCCAACGGGGAAAAGTACAATGGGGTGGTTTTATGGCTTTAAACTCCATCTTGTGTGCAATGACAGGGGAGAACTGCTCTCGTTTTGCCTTACTCCCGGCAATGTGGATGACCGGAACCCGGAAACAATTAAAACTCTCTTTACTACATGACAAAAAAAAATTTGCCACAATAAATTGAAAACCAACGAAAAAAGGTGATGATTTATTTGGAAAAGACCTTGGAATTTTGTATCTTTATAGCTGATTTTCAAACAATTATAATGGAAACAAAAATCTCAAGGTCAAGTACAAAAGTACTCAATTAATTTCTATTCTCAGTAAAAATTTTGCGGGGGAAATGAATCTCGCCCGCTTTACTACATGACAAAAAAGTCGCATTGTCATAAATGATTGAATGTCAATAAAAAAGTCGCTTTTTTGTTTGGAAAAGACCTTGAAGTTTTGTATCTTTATAACGGGCAACTCTGCCA
>JAITPV010000200.1 GCA_031289275.1 Tannerella sp. | reverse complement strand
CCTTTTTCCGGCAGAACCGACGTTGCGTACGCCTGAACGAACAGGTGGGAATTTCGTCCGGTCAAAAGTCAAAACAAGTCCAACTCCAACTGTGTGTATTTCTTTGCCTCCGGTTCATCGCCGGCATTGCTGACGCCCAATCCCAACAATCTGACCGCCTGTCCCGACCAGTCGATCAGTTTCATCATTTCCCGTGCCACAGGCCACAGGCGCTTGAAATCGGTGATCTGTTGAGGCAGGGTCTTGCTCCTGGTAATGATCTTGAAATCGGCATATTTGACCTTAATCGTAATTGTTCGGCCGTAAAAATTCGCTTCGTCCATTCGCTCAATCACCTCCCTGGCCAAGTGATACAATTCGACGGTCAAAAGAATCCGGTCGCATTTGTCTTCCGGAAAGGTGGTTTCGGCGCTGACGGACTTGGTGACACGATGAGGGTCTACTTCGCGGTGGTCGATCCCGCGGGCATTGAGATACAGACTGTGCCCGGCCTTACCGAAGAGTTTGACTAATTCCGCTTCCGGGCGTTGCTTTAAATCATATCCTGAAAAAATATGATTTTCGTGCATCTTTTGAGCGGTCACTTTTCCTACGCCGAAGAACTGTTCGATCTTCAGCCCTTCGACAAACTGTTCCGCCTTATCCGGCGGAATGATAAAGAAGCCGTTGGGTTTTTTGTAATCGGAAGCAATCTTGGCCAGAAACTTATTGACGGACACGCCGGCAGATGCCCGCAGTCCGGTCTTTTCAAGAATCCGCTGCTGAATGTCTCTTGCAATCAGGCCGGCGGAAGGATGATGCTTGTGATTGACCGTGACGTCCAAAAACGCTTCATCCAGTGATAACGGCTCGACCAAATCGGTATATTCCAGGAAGATTTCCCTGATTTGCAAAGACACTTCATGATAGACCTCAAACCGGGGCGAAACGAAAATCAATTGCGGACACTTGTTCCGGGCCGTCAGTGAAGGCATGGCGGAATGGACGCCAAAGGCGCGGGCTTCATAACTGGCGGTAGCAACCACGCCCCGCGCCTCGGAGTATCCAACGGCCACCGGCTTGCCGCGCAAGGCTTTGTTATCCCGCTGCTCCACGGAAGCATAAAAGGCATCCATGTCTATATGAATAATTTTTCTCATTCATAAATCAGGGTTAGCAGATGTTCGGGCGCAAATAATTCGTTGGCGATGTCCTGTAATTGGGCGGCTGTGACGGCATTGATTTTCAGCGCCGTTTCAGGGAGCGACTCGTAGCGGTCGTAGTGCAGGAAAGACTTTCCCAATCCGAGCGAAAGCCCTTCTTTCTGGTCGCCGGATACGCCCATTTGCCCGATTACTTGTTTTTTGGCGGCGGATAATTGAAAGTCGCCAAGTCGATTTTCCCGTAACCGGCAGAGTTCTTTTTCCACTAACCGGATCACTTTATCCCGGTTTTTCGGATCGGAACCGAAATAGACGGAAAACAACCCGGTATCCGTATAGGACGCGACGTTGGACTCTACCGTGTATACTAATCCGCGTTTTTCGCGCACCGCAACATTCAGCCGGCTGTTCATTCCCGGCCCGCCCAGCATGTTGTTCAACAGAAACAGGGCGATACGCCGTTCGTCATACATGTCGTAGGCGCGGCCTCCAAGCAACACGTGAGACTGGTGCGTTTTTTTTCTTTTCTTCAGCGGAGATGGACGAAAGGGCGCCGGATGCGGTTTTTCGCGATGATTCGCCGGAGCATGGCCGGGCGCTTCCGCCAGATATTTTTCCGCCAGTTTCATGATACGCCTGAAATCCATATTTCCCATCGAGAAAAACACCATGTTCCCGGCCGTGTAATAACGGTCGGCAAACGAGCGTGCGGATTCGCTCCCAAACGAGCGGAGCGAACGTTTATCTCCCAGAATGTGATGCCCCAGCGGATGCGCCTCGAACAGCAGGTTTTCAAATTCATCGAAAATAAGATCGGACGGATTATCCTCATACGATTGAATTTCGTCCAGGATTACCGCCCGTTCCTTTTCTATTTCGCCGGCGGGAAATTGGGAATGAATGATCAGGTCGGCTATCAGTTCAATCGCCCGCTCGTAGTTTTCCGCCATAAAAATGGCGTATACAAAGGTTTCTTCCTTGGAAGTATACGCGTTCAGTTCGCCGCCGACATATTCCATCCGGTTCAGGATGTGCCAGGCTTTGCGTTTGCGCGTGCCTTTGAACAGCATGTGTTCGACAAAATGAGCCAGTCCGGATTCTTCCGGTCGTTCCTCGCGTGCACCGGCATTGATGGCCAGTCCGCAGTAAGCAACAGGCGAATGGGTCGGCATGTGAACCATCCGTAGACCATTCGGCAATGTGTGTGAATAATAGAGCATCTTTCTATTTCCTGAATTTACGCGGGTAAAGATAGTGATTGTATGTGGTTTTCACGGACGTATTCCTGTCATTCCAACTTTTTCTCACATTTTACAGCATTATTTTGCAGGTATATTTGCAGCGTTCCGGCAAAGATCGCCATCTTTATAAGCAGATAAATAATCAAAATAGATATGATATGATGAATAAGAAATTATTTTTATGTATGGGAATCGTGATGACATCCCTTGTTTTGAACTCGTGTGATATGGACAACGACGGATATTCGTTGGATAAAGTGTGGTATTCGATAGCAACCGTAGAGCCATTGGGCGATTCGCCGGCTTATTTCCTGACCTTGGATCAGGGTACGACTTTATGGCCGGCCGCGACGAACATTCCCTGGTATGTACCCAAGGAAAGACAGCGCGCCCTGGTATTTTATACCATCCTGTCGGATGCGTTTCAGGGTTATGACCATGCCGTCAAAGTGCTTGACATCCAGGGGGTGTTGACAAAACCGATTGCCGAAGACAAGGGCGAAGAAAACGATGCGTATTATGGCGACGATCCGGTAAAGATACTGGACATGTGGGTTGGCGACGGTTATCTGAATGTAGAATTCAGGTTTAACTATGGCGGCAGCGTCAAACATTTCATTAATTTGGTGAAACGCGACGATGCGGAAAAACCGAATTATTTTGAGTTTCGTCACAATGCTTATCAAGAGAATGCCTATGCCGGCCGGAACGGGATCGTGGCGTTTGATCTTTCGACGTTGGAGACCGATGAGGAGGAAATTCAGTTAACTATCCGGGTGAAAACATTTGAAGGAGATAAAAATTATACCGTAAACTATCGACCGGACAAGATTGCGCAGGAACCACCTTCTTCAGCGCGTAATCCTCAGGCGGATTTTGCGGAAATAGTATAGATAGATCATACTTTGTTTTTATACTTTGTTTTTGTAATTAATTTGATTTGAAAAAAACCGGGGCGGGGAGTCACACCAGGCCTCGGTTTTTAGCTATGAAAACTGAAAAAAATTAATTCGAGATTTATGAAAACACAACTCAATCCAAGATTTTAATTTTGATATTGCGGAACCATACATCATCTCCGTGATCCTGAAAACCGACAAAGCCTTCTTTATTCACTCCGCCGCAATTATTCAGCAGTTCAAACGCCAACGGCCATTTCTCCTGACTGAATTTACTTGCCTGAAGCATCTCCGTCCACTGTTTGGTCCACAAATGGTATTCCAATACGGCTTCCCCGTTCTGATAATGAACGATGGTGCCTTTGTAACTCATGATTTTACCTTTGTTCCATTCGCCGATAGGTTTTGCATTCTGGGGTTTCGCCGGAATCATGTCGTACAACGAAGCCGATTGGCGGTTTCCATTCTCACCTAATTTGGCATCCGGGTGATTATCATTATCCAGCACCTGATATTCGGGTGCGGAAATGTAGGCCGGTTCGCCTGCTACTTCCTGAATCATGTAAAAAACGCCTGAGTTAGACCCCTTGGCTACTTTCCATTCAAATTCAAACTCAAAGTTTTTGAATTTGCCGGCAAAAAGGATGTCTCCACCATCTGCCGCTCCGGCTTCTCCTGCGCCCGAACCTGCCATTTTGATGGCGCCGTTGTCAATCGTCCAGCGTTTGGGCATGTCTTCACGGCCATACCCTCTCCACCCGTTGAAGGTTGTACCGTCAAAGAGCGTAATCCAACCATCGGCATCTTTCGGGAAAGAGGCCAAATCCACTACCGGCAAGTCCAACAAGGTATACTCCGGAACTGTTGCGGCTTCCGTCGCCGCCTCCACTTCTGTTGTTTCCGTTGCCGCCGTTTTTTTCCCTCCGCCGCACGATGTCAAACAGACCACCGTCAAGAGGGTGCATACTAATAATACTGTTTTTTTCATTTGCAATTCTTTTAATGTTTATAAAATGATGGAACGAACCATAGATTCATGCACATGGCATTTTCTTACGATTCGCTCCATTTTTTTTTTCAATTCCAAGTCTGATACAATTAAGGCATATCAGGCAATTTCCACCCTGCGCGGTAGTTATGATTAATCAATTCTGCCGCAAATTGTTGTGCATTTACAGGCGGATTCGCCGGCTTATCAAACGTTGGATGACCGTCGTTTACCGTGAAACCGTCCTTAATAGTGGTTGTAATGGTTTCGTCCGCTCCGATATTGGTAAACTTCATGTTTTGACCGTCCCAGAGCAATGTCTTGTTCAGAGGTTGCAAACGCACGGCTAAAACACCCATTACTACCATTTCGTTAAACGGTCCTGCTTCGGAGAAGTCGGAGGATGTTTTTACGCGATTGGCAGGGCTTTCCTTACATGCACGCACCCAATCCAGTTCATGGCTGGTGGTCACGCGGCGACAGGTTTTAGGCACACTGGGCACGCGACCCGACAATAACCAGGGGTCTGCGCCATAGCAACTGCAAATCAACGTGTCTTTGGTTCCGTGGAAGATCACTAATCCTCCACCGCCGCCCATCAGTACTTTTCCTTCGGGGAAACCGGCCGGACGATCCGGCATCATTCCGCCGTCATACCAGTGTACAACTACTTCCGGCATACCTACTTTCGGCATATTGTCGCGAGCGGGGAATGTCAGTTTCACGTGTTGTGCCTGTGGGGCACATTCGTGTAATAACAAGGTAGAGGAGGCTTCCGCTTTAGTCGGATAACCCAACTTCAGCGCCTTAAACGCCGGATGCAGGATGTGGCAAGCCATATCGCCCAATGCACCGGTTCCATACGGCCACCAGCCACGCCAATTCCAGGGGTGATAAATATGGTTGAACGGCCGTACGGCCGTCGGCCCCGAGAACAAATCCCAGTTCAGGGTAGAAGGAATCTTGTCCACTTTGTCGGGGGTATTCAACCCTTGCGGCCAGATTGGACGGTCGGTAGCCGCTTCTACTTTCACGATTTCACCGATTTCACCGTTCCAAATCCATTCGCAGGTGAGATTGACACCTTCGTCGGACGCTCCCTGGTTACCCATCTGGGAGGCTACCTGATGTTTGGCAGCTAATTTAGTCAACAGGCGCGATTCGTATACCGAATGGGTCAACGGTTTTTGCACATACACATGTTTATTCAGCGTCATTGCTTCGGCTGCAATAATAGCATGGGTATGGTCGGCAGTTGCAACGATTACGGCATCAATGGATTTCCCCATTTCGTCGTACATTTTGCGGTAGTCCCAATATTTTTTCGCGTCTTTTAGGCGGTCAAATGCCGGTTTGGCATATTTCCAGTCGACGTCACAAAGGGCTACGATATTTTCCGTGCCTTCTACGGCCCTCAAATTTCCGTTACCCATACCACCGATACCTACACCGGCAATATTCAACTTGTCTGTGGGAGCTGTATAGCCATGACTTTTCCCTAAAATGGTATTAGGTACAATCGTCAAAGCAGCAGCTGCCATAGCTCCTGTTTGAAGAAATGATCTTCTTGAAATGTTTGACATAGCAAATATTTTTTTTGAATGAATACTATTTGATTTGTATGATAACTTAATACAAATTCATGCAAATGTAAAAAAAAGAATTTGCCGGGCAAATAATATGGGGAAATATATGCGGTGAAATAGTTTTTTTTAACGATAGGCCCCTTCAAACAGGGCTGTATATTAGTTTATACTAAAAAATGCCTCGAATTACATATAACATGTCATTCCGAGGCATTTTGTCGGGATGAGACGACTCGAACGTCCGACCTCCACGTCCCGAACGTGGCGCGCTAGCCAACTGTGCTACATCCCGTTTTTTCCAAATACGGTTGCAAAGGTACAAATATTTCTCAATCTGCAAATATTTTCCGCATTTTTTCTACCGACTCAGTTCATTTAGCGCTTTTTTAGCGCTGTTCAACAGTCCGGCGCAGTCGTCCGGCTTGATTGTATGGTTGAACTTCGCTACTTCCGCATTTAATTCCGCCAGTTTTGCCGGCGCTTCCGCATCGGACGAAAGCATGAATTTTTCATGCAGGATGCGTATCTTTTCGGCGTCCTGTATGCCTTCGCGCAGGCGTTCGAAACGGATGGAACTCCGTCCGCCCGGATAGACGATGTAGGTATCTCCGGCGGGA
Organism: Tannerella sp.; assembly: GCA_031289275.1. Classification (GTDB taxonomy): domain Bacteria; phylum Bacteroidota; class Bacteroidia; order Bacteroidales; family Tannerellaceae; genus Tannerella. The sequence continues at coordinate 2,957 of JAITPV010000200.1, read as the reverse complement.
AAGCGGCGGAAACGCGAATCCGTCAGCGGATTCTCCGTCCACGAATTGTATGCCCAACGCAGAAAACCGTCGAAACCGGCTGCTATGGCATACCATGCAATGTAGGCGCCTTCCGGCGGCGTGGAGAATGTAAATACATTCGGGAAAAGACGGTCGCAGGCCACATAATAGGTGCTGACTAACTTGTTGTTTTTGCGAAAAACAAGGTCTTCTTCGTCAAATGTCGCACCGTAGGCCACACATATATCTCTCAGCATCGGAAACCGTTTATAGCTTTTATGGTTATCTGCCAAAGCGACGCCTATCTCCGGCGCCGTCCGGTTCAGGAAATCAAGCGTAGCCTGCATGTCTTTCGGCGGGCGTTCGTCCATAGCTATATTGGTGATGTTCAACCATCCTTTGGATTGCAGATGACTGCTGAAATCTTTCAGGAAGGGCGTCCACATGTTGCCGAATGATTCGGCGCCGGGCGTTGCCTGCACATCCGTAAAGACGCCTTTCGCTTCGTCGTAATAATGCAGTTCGTTGTTCCAGGGAATCATTGAATAACAGTTGATTTGCTTGCTGATACCCAGCCGCATCATCAATTCCACCCAACGGTCGAAAATCGAATAGTCGTACGACCAGGAGCCGTCTTTATGCTTTGTCCATACAATCATATCTTCATAAGCGTCAAAACATTGATGATTCCAAGGGTCTTTGTTGAGGGTGGCTGTGATGACTTTCTGTCCGGCGGAAGCAAGCAGCGCCATCTGCGTTTCAAGCAATGCCCAATGTTCTTCCGACCAGTGTTTTACGTTGTTCGCACGCGCCACAGCCGAAGGATGTTGCCAAAGGTCGAGGTGAAAAACCCAGTCCTTCGGGTCGGGCAGCGTTTGAGGCAGTATTTCGAACGAGACATTCAGTTTCTGCGATTTACGGTTCCCGGCATGGATGGTCAATGTGCCGGAATACGTTCCCGGTACGGCGTCGGCGGGAATATCGAAACTGAGCCATAGCGGACGGGCTGTTTTTGCTTCAAGGCTGAAACAAGTCAGCGTATCAAGCATATCGGCCGACAAAGACGGGGGATAAACTTCCGGGTCGTGATACCCGCAGGCATTCCCAAATTCGTCGGTAAGCACGTAACGCACAAAGCGTGCACGGGCTATCGAAGCGTCCAGCGCCGCGCCGGAGGATTTAAAAGGCGAAAATTCGTATTCCACCTGTTCCACGACTTCCGCCGACCATAGCACAACTTGTGCGGAAAGCCGTTCACCTCTCCATCCGCAGCCTGTCCACGACAGGTTTTTCCCGACATCGGGGACAGCGGATTTTACGTAAAGGTTATCTATGTCGCCGAACGATACATTCAACCCTGCCGGAACATTATTCCAATTAGCGGTAATATCCGGCGACGGATCAACCGCTTCGCTATACGTTTCACAACTCTTGTACGGACGGGTTCCCGTGCAGGCGATCAAAAGTAAACTCAAAAAAATATACCGGATTTTCATTGTTCGTGTTTATTATTATTACGGTTCATTGTTTATCTCTATTTCGGTTTTTTCGCCGGGATTCATATCTATAGTCCACACCCCTTCCGCATCGGGTAATGTCTCTCCGTTTTCTTTTATATAGGCGCCTTTTTGAGGCTTTACCATCCGTAAGCGTCCACCTTTTTCCGACTCCACAACGATACGTGTCACTTGCCCGTTTTCCATCCGGGCCGAAACGAGAAATGCTCCCACGGTGCGCAAGTGTTCAAACGATACGTTCCGCCAGGACGAAGGTATGGCCGGAAACAAACGAACTGTCCCTGTATGGCTTTGCATCAACATCTCATGTATCCCTGATGCAAACGCCATATTTCCTTCTAAAGTGAAGGGACGGTAAGTAAATTCAGAGTACCCTTTCTTTGTTTGGTCGCCATTGGCATGAAAGGTGTTTCGCAAGCAGAAATGTTCCGCGAAAATCTGTAATGCCTTTGCCGCTCCTTCGCCATCCCTTGCTCTGGCTTTCAGGTTGCCAAGCCAACTGTAAGAATATCCGCACCAATAGTCGGGGCCGTATTTCTCCAGATTAGCCAAGGAAGCGCGAATGATCTCCCGGTCTTCTTCTCCGTTCTCCCAATCAACCAATCCCAAAGGATGAATCGCCATGAGGTTGGAAAAATGACGGTGCGATTCGTTATATGGAAATCCCTTGGCGAGGGTCAAAGAATTGTCCGTGTCCAGATCGAGGGAGGGCCATTCCGAAAGGATCTGTTCCCAGCGGGTGCCCTCGTCATTCTGTCCCAGTTCTTTGGCTAAAGTTGTAGCGGCGGTATAAACGAAACGGATCAAGCTCAGATCATAGTTTGTCGTCGTCGTAAACCATGCCTTTAGGGAATTGTCGTAAATCTCAGGACTTGCACTAATCGGCAATTTACGTTTACCGTCCACATCTCGAACGGATATTTCGTCAAGGAAAGTAGCCACATCAGCCAGGTAAGGATAGGCTTGTTCTCTCAGGAAGTCCTTATCTTGTGAATACAGCCAATGCAGGTAAAAATGTTGCGCCAACCATGCGGATACGGTCGTCCCAAATGAATATTGTATCCATCCGGCCATAGGTTCTCCTTTTAACGTTGTTACCCCGGGTACCGCCAAACCGTCCGTACCAAAATAGGCTGCCGTATATTGCTTGTTTGCAGGTATCGTTTCCCACAACCAGTTCAGGTAGCCGAGTCCCTCTTCCAGCCGGTTACCTGCGTAAGCAGGCCAGTAGCTGAGTTGGGTGTTCAGGTCGTGATGATAGTCGCCCTTCCACGGCGGTAACTTGCCATTGTCGGCTGTCCATACCGCCTGGAGGGAGATAGGAGGAGAGTAACTTCTGGCGGCGGAACCGAATTTATACATCTCATTATAATATTGTTTACTCAGTACCGGGTCGGGTATGTCAACCGACGACTTTGCCCAATAATTTTTCCACCATGC
>JAITPV010000185.1 GCA_031289275.1 Tannerella sp. | reverse complement strand
CGGCATAAAGACGCAGGTTTGGGCAACGCTGATCGCTCATTTGCTGCTAACCGTACTGATGCGCAAATCAAAGACGAACAAAGCATTTTCGACCGTTGCCGCGCTGATACGGATACATTCTATTGCTCATTTGGACTTGTATTGGGTTATTGAAAACGGCAGGCGAACATATAGTAAGCGCACAAAAAGCAAAAATAAAGTCCCCGAAGCAGTACAGTGTTCTCTGTTTGACGGCTAAAAACAGAGGGGAAACTTTTCTAAAACAGATTTTTTGAATCGCAACCAATTAAATATCAATAATATAAAAATAAATCCGAATTTTAATCGGTCAGTAGTGATAAAATATGTTTGTATTACGCCGTTAATTGTTTAAATTTGCCCCCTTGAATGTCATAAATTACAAACATGCTTTTTAATTCAATTGATTTTGCCATATTTCTGCCGATTGTATTCTGTCTTTACCGGGCGCTCAATAAACGTCTGAAGTGGCAGAACGTATGTATCGTAGCGGCCAGTTACGTTTTTTACGGCTGGTGGGATTACCGGTTTTTGGCGCTGATATTTTTCAGTACCGTCACGGATTATGTAATCGGAATCGGGATTTCCAGAGAAAACCGGCCGGATAAAAGGAAATGGTTGCTATGGGTTAGCATGATTGTCAACATCGGTTTTTTAGGCTTCTTCAAATATTACAATTTCTTCCTGGACAACTTGATCACAGCTTATTCATTCTGCGGCATGGAGCTAAAGGCACAGTCATTGAATATCATCTTGCCTGTCGGCATCAGTTTTTACACCTTCCAGACGATGAGCTATACGATTGATGTGTATAAACGCAAACTTGAGGCGACCACGGATTTCATCGCCTTCGCTGCCTTTGTGAGTTTTTTCCCTCAATTGGTTGCAGGCCCGATCGAACGGGCGACGAATCTGCTCCCCCAATTCTACACGAAACGAACATTTGATTACTCACAGGCGGTTGACGGGATGCGGCAGATTCTGTGGGGACTCGTCAAGAAACTGATGATTGCCGACAATTGCGCCAAGTTTGCCAACCTGATCTTTGAACAAACGGACAGTTCTTCCGGCAGCGTACGGGTATTAGGCGCCGTCTTCTTCACGTTTCAAATCTATGGCGACTTTTCCGGGTATTCGGACATCGCCATCGGAACCGCCCGGCTGTTTGGCTTCCGGCTGATGAAGAACTTTTCATTTCCTTATTTCTCAAGAGATATGGCCGAGTTCTGGCGGCGCTGGCATATCTCGCTTTCCACCTGGTTCAGGGACTATCTGTATATTCCGCTGGGAGGCAGCAGGGGCAACTTGTGGATGAGAATCCGGAACACGATGATTATCTTTCTGGTCAGCGGACTGTGGCATGGGGCGGACTGGACGTTCATTGTCTGGGGCGGTTTAAACGCGGTTTACTTCCTGCCCCTTTTATTGACAAATAATAACCGTAAAAATCTGCAGATCGTCGCCGCGGGAAAATATGTACCGACCGTAAAAGAGTTCTTTTCCATGCTGGCGACATTCGGATTAACGGTTTTCGCATGGATATTCTTCAGGGCAGACAGTATGGGACATGCCGTCCGTTATATCTCAGGCATATTTTCCTCCTCCCTGTTCACGATTCCTCTGTTTCCCAAACGTAATCTGGAAGCGCTGACCACCCTTCTGCTGGTCTTTGTTTTCCTGTTAGTGGAGTGGATCGGCAGGGAAGGAAACTACGCCATTGAACGGATCGGTCTCACGTGGAGCCGGCCTGCGCGATGGGCTTTTTACTTCCTGATCGTTTTCCTTATCATCATGTTTTTGCCGTTGAAGGAATCTCCTTTCATCTATTTCCAATTCTAAAATACATACGCACATGAAACGTTTTATCAAATCCGTCTTCCTCTTTGTCTTGCTCTTCGTACTTCTCTATCCTTTGATGGTGATACTGTGGGGACTTACCGGCTCCCGGCTCTTATATTCCAATCTGAGTTATGGGATTCATATCAACGGACACATGTACACACGCCTGAAAGAAGTGAAAAACGTAGAAAATATAGATGTGCTCATCATAGGTTCCTCCCACGCATTCAGGGAGATTGACACCCGGATATTCCAACGCCACGGAATCCGGGCGTTCAACCTGGGATCAAGTTCTCAAACGCCGCTACAGACCAAAATCCTTATGGAAAGATATTTGGATCGGTTGCAGCCCAAGTTGGTTATTTATGACGTGTATCCGTATTTCTTCACGACAGATGGCGTTGAACCGGCCTTGAACATCATCGGATGTGACCGGAACGATACCTGTTCGGTCGAAATGGCCCGGGCGATTCATAACCTGAAAGTGTATCACACGTTATTTTACGGTTTTTTCAGGGATTTGTTTCATCTCAATGCCAATTATACGGAACCGGCAGTAATCGGCGATGACACATATATATCCGGCGGATTCGTAGAAAGAAAGATGGGGCATTATCATCCCGAGCCGCTCCCGGAAAAGGAATATGATTACCGGGAAGAACAGTTTGCCGTTTTTGACGGGATACTGTCCATGTTCAAAGAGCGGAATATGGAATATGTGCTGATAGACGCGCCGACAACGCATACATTATATAGTAGCTACACCAACCGGCAACCGTTTGAGGAAATCATGAAGAGTCGCGGCGCCTATTTTGATTTCAACCAACTCCTGAATCTGAACGATTCGGTTCATTTCTTCGATGCCGACCATTTAAACCGGGACGGCGTTGAAATATATGATGCGAAGTTGATTGAAATAATAAAGGAGCATTCCCTGTTGGAAAAATAAACCTTACCGGGTGAGTGTCTCACCCGCGTAACCTGTAATGTTCCCTAAATAGTATGACGAAGTCAGGAAAAAAGATGCGGATAAATGAGGTAGCCTCACTTCATGAAAAGGAGTAATGCTTTTCACCAAAAGCATTATTCCTTTTATTATACTATCCTCGTTCATAACATGAAAAAAAGTATTATCTTTGCGGTAAAAAAGTATATGTTAAAAATGAAAATTTCAGAAACAGAATTGCAGAAATTGCGTAAGGAACGCTACAATCAGCCGCATCCGCGAGTGATGCTTAAGTTGGACGTGGTTTATTTAAACTGCCTGGGTTTTTCCAATGCAGATGTTTGTAAAATAACAGGAGTATGCGACAACACAGTGCGAGAATATGTCAGACAGTACAGTGCAGGTGGCATTGAGAGTCTGAAGGAGATAAAATTCTATCAGCCGTGCAGTGAAATGAAGG
>JAITPV010000153.1 GCA_031289275.1 Tannerella sp. | reverse complement strand
GGTTGCCCGGGCAACCGACCCGGGTTGCCCGGGCAACCGACCTAAGTTAATCGGGCAAGTAATAGCGTGCGATACGGAATTTGAAACTGAATTATTAATATTAAATACAGATTATTATGTCATTACAAGATTGGATGAAAAAGAGTTATGAGGGATTGGATGAGCAAGTAAATAATACGATTGCGTATGTTTTGTTACCTGCGAATATGGATCGGATGGGATTGACGGGGGCTTCAACGTGGATCAACACGGTGTTTGATCCGCAAATCAAGGCCTATTCTACCGCAATAAGCGTGTGGAAAGATATAAGTAAACGGACGCCTTTAGTGGTTAAGACGTTACAGGATGAGAAAGCGAAGCTGATACCTATCTATCGCGAGATGTACTCCGGGTTTATTTGCAATAATCCTTTAGTTACCTCTACCGACCGTGAGGCAATGGGTTTCCCGCCTTCGAGCGATATAAAGCCGACGCCTTCACCGGATCCGACAAGCTACGTGATTTCGGAAGTCAAGCTTATTGGGCCGGGTGTCATCGAAATACATTATCACGACCAGGTAAGCACAGGCCGTGCCAAGCCCTATGGTGTACATGGCGCCGAGATACTGTGGGTAATAGCCGATCAGCCTACCGATAATTGGGACGATCTCTTACACAGTTCCTTCAGTACGGCATCACCGTTACGCATGTCTTTCAATAGCAATCAACGCAGCAAGACGCTCAGCTTCTCTGCTCGCTGGGAAAACACGCGCGGCGTAAAAGGCCCGCTTAGCGAAGTAGCTTCAGCCATTATCCCATAACAGAGAATAAAGAATAAGGCTTAATCCGAACTGCCATTTCGGCAGAATGAGTATGGAATAAATATTTTTATTATTCGGAAGAAATAAAGACTTATCTTTGTAGAAACAAAAAAACAGTATGGAATACAGAACACTTGGTAAGACAGGCATGACATTGTCTGCAATCGGTTTGGGCGCCTCATCACTGGGCGGCGTTTTTCATTCATTAAAGGAAGAAGAAGGCATACACACTGTATATACGGCCATTGAAAAGGGCATCAATTTCATCGACGTATCACCCTATTACGGTCATCTGAAAGCGGAAATCGTGTTAGGCAAGGCGCTGAAGGGAATCGAACGAACGGCCTATTATTTATCTACGAAAGTAGGGAGGTATGGGCATGAGGGCGTGAATACATGGGACTATTCCGCCCGCAAAGCACGTGAAAGCGTCTTCGAGAGCATGGAACGTCTGCATGTGGATTATATTGATCTTATCAACGTACATGATATTGAGTTTGCCGATCTGGATATTGTTTGCAAGGAAACATTGCCCGCATTGGTCGAATTACGTGCGGAAGGTATCGTAAAACATGTAGGTATTACCAACCTGACGCTTCGACATTTCAAGTATATCATCGACCACGTGCCTGCGGGAACGGTAGAAAGTGTCCTTTCGTTCTGTCACTATTGCCTGAACGATGATGCACTGACGGATTATCTGGATTACTTTGAATCGAAAAGCGTCGGAGTCATTAATGCCTCCCCCTTCTCCATGGGTTTGCTTACGGAAAGGGGCGCACCGTCATGGCATCCGGCTCCGCAGCCCTTGCAAGCGCTCTGTCGCAGCGTCGTATCTTACTGCCAATCCCAAGGGAAAAGCATCGAACGGTTGGCCGTTCGTTATGCCGTCAATAATCCACGCATAACAACAACACTGTTTAGTACAACACGTTCCGAAGCCGTCATTAGAAACGTTGAATGGGCGCAACAGCCTTTCGATGAAGCCCTCTATCATGAAGTCCGCGGCATGTTGGAACCACGCTTCCGTGATACCTGGTTAAACAGTTAAAAAACTTTGAAACGATGGACTATACAGTCATAGACGCACATGCCCATCTATGGCTCCGACAGGATACGGAAGTCAATGGGATGAAAATCCGTACGATGGAAGGCGGTAAATCGCTTTTTATGGGTGAGGTACGACAGATGTTACCTCCCTTCATGACGGATGGCCGGAACACGGCCGAGATCTTCCTCTCCAACATGGATTATGCACAGGTTTCCGCGGCCGTCATTACGCAGGAGTACATCGACGGTTCACAAAACGATTACCTGCTTGAGGTACAAGCCCGGTATCCTGATAGATTTCTGTGTTGCGGTCTGATCGACGCCCGCAGGCCGGGCTACTATACCGAAGCGGCAACATTAATGGAACAGGGCTTCCGTGCGATTAAAATCCCCGCCGGACGCTTAATCATGCCTGAACAGAGAGTACGTCTAACCAACCGTGAAATGATGGAGGTCTTTGGCCTGATGGAACAACAGGGCTGCCTGCTCTCTATTGATTTGGCCGATGGAACGGAGCAGACGGACGAGATGGAAGAGGTCATTGCCGCATATCCCAACCTGAAAATAGCTATCGGTCACTTCGGAATGGTTACCCGTCCCGGCTGGCAGGAACAGATTAAACTGGCGCGTCACAAGCATGTAATGATTGAAGCCGGCGGAATCGTATGGTTGTTCAATGATGAATTTTACCCCTTCCACGGCGCTATATGGGCAATTCGGGAAGCCATTGCATTGGCAGGAATAGAGAAACTGATGTGGGGTTCCGACTATCCGCGTACCATAGCGGCGATTACCTATCGCATGTCCTACGACTTTATTGTACGTACCAACCTGTTGACTGAGGAAGAAAAAGCCTTGTTCCTGGGAGGCAACGCACAGGCATTCTATGGCTTTGAAAGCCCGATAGCATTGCCTTATATAAGAAACATGTCCGAATAATAACATAAATAACAGCAAAGATGAAAGCATTACAAATCATAACGCCCGGCGACATACAGGTGCGCGAAGTAGACACACCCGTTACTCGCCCGGGCGAAATACTGTTAAAGATACACTATACAGGCTTCTGCGGCTCCGACCTGAATACCTACACGGGCAAAAATCCGATGGTTCGGCTGCCCGTTATTCCGGGGCACGAGATTGGCGCCGAGATTGCCGCTCTGTCCGACGATGTACCCCCCGGCTTTGAGATCGGGATGGCCTGCACGGTGAACCCCTATACTAACTGCGGTTATTGCGCTTCCTGCCGCAACGGACGCCCCAACGCATGTCGACATAACCGGACGCTCGGCGTACAACGGGATGGCGCCATGTGCGAATACATCGCCGTGCCGTGGCAAAAGGTAATTGCCGACAGGGAACTTACCCCCCGGCAACTGGCGCTCGTCGAGCCGATGAGCGTAGGGTTTCATGCCGTCTCCCGCGCCGGAGTGACGGATGTAGACCATGTGATGGTCATCGGATGCGGTATGATCGGCGTTGGTGCGCTCGTTCGTTCCGTACTGCGCGGCGCCCGGGTAATAGCCGTAGATACGGACGATGGGAAACTGGCTTTGGCCAAACAATTAGGCGCCGGCCATACGATCAATTCCGTCACGGAAAACGTGCACGAGCGTCTGGAAGAGATCTGTGACGGTCACGGAGCGGACGTTGTGATCGAAGCCGTCGGAGCGCCGGTAACTTACCGGATGGCTGTGGATGAGGTAGCCTTCACCGGACGGGTAGTATGTATTGGATATGCGAAAACGGAAATAGCGTTCGAGACCAAATATTTTGTGATGAAAGAGATCGACATACGTGGTTCGCGCAATGCCATGCCCGAAGACTTCCGTGCCGTCATTGCCTGCATGAAACGCGGCTCCTTCCCGGAAGAAACGTTTATCAGCGGCGTCTATGCCCCTGAACAAGCGCAGGAAGCCTTGGAAAGATGGAAAGCCGATCCCGGCAAAGTCTTCCGGATACTGATTGCTCAATAACACACGGATAGGAATAAGCGTTCATTAGATGTTGCATCCCATACGGGATGCAGAAGGTTGGCGGGAGGGTCTTTCGACCGAACTGTAATCTCTAACGGGATTCAGGGGTCTAAATTCTCCATTCTCCATTCTCCTTTCTCAATTTAAAATGATACCTTTGTGTTTATCCTGAATAATTGGATTTAAAAACGGGGGGGTATTTTTTATATGAAGAAAGGCATTTTTTTAATCCTGCTCTTATGCGAAGGCATCGCTTTGGCCGCGCAGGAAAGGGATACGAACATCGACAGTCTGTTGGTTACGGTCAGGGAACGGTTTGCCGCTTCAAGACCCGTATATAACGCCGACAGTGTGCGCCGGGAAATCGAACGCGCTCCGTATTTCACCTTGTACAAGGATAACTATTTTATCGCCGGGACGGCTATCGGTGAGAAAATGACGGCCGCCAATTCGAACGTGAAATTCCAGTTAAGCATCAGTCAGCGGCTGACCCGGAGCAATCTCCCGTTCGACACCTATCTTTTTATCCAGTTTACGCAAAAAACGATTTGGAATGTACTGGAAGAATCGCTCCCCATGCACGACACGAATTTCAATCCCGGCATCGGCCTGGGACACCTGGTGGTCTACCGCAACAAATACATCGGGAATGCCTTTTTATTGCTCGAACACGAATCCAACGGGAAAGACAGCGCGTCTTCACGCAGTTGGAACAAAGTGTCGCTCGGCGGCAGCTTCATGATTGTCCATAACATAGAGATGCAAATCAAAACCTGGGTGCCCATTATTGACAGCGACAACAACCGGGATATATTGAAATATAACGGCCTGGCGCAAGTAGCGTTTAACTACCGGATGCCCAACAAACGGTTTAATGCCGGCGTTCGGATCACTTGGCGCGCCCGGTCATTCAGTTTCAATACGCAGTGGGAATTGAGCTACAAGATGAATAATAATCAGAATCAATACATGTTTCTCCAGTACTACAACGGCTATGGCGAAAATCTGCTTGATTACAATAAATTCCGGAGCACACTGCGTTTCGGGTTTGTCATCAAGCCGCAGAACTTTATTCGATATTAAGGGATCGGACGGGGAACGTTAATACCATGCTTGCCCGCTCCGGAAACTGCTACTCTGATTATATTTCAGGTCTTTCAGCAAGGAAGAACTTACGGCGATCGAAAACGTATACGATTTTCGGTATCCTACGGGAATCACGCTGGCCGACATCTGGAAACAATGCAAATCACGTGAAATATTGCACGTCATATAGGATATTTTCTTCAGGTCAAAATCGTAACTGGCATTAAAATTGATCCGCCAGAATTTAGTGGGCTGGATGTTCCCGTTAAAGCTCAGGGCATGGGTCAAGCGGTAATCATATTCCATTTTCTCCGGATCAAACGCTTGGGTATTATAACCCAGACCCAGATTATAACTGAAGGAAAGACTCCAGGGGATGGTTGCATTGTAATAGCCGTCGTCATCATAATCGCCGAACCGGGCGGTTTTCGCTTTCCGCAGGCGCGTACCCATTGCCGGCGTTTCCTCTTCCGGGCGCTCCTCCGATTCATCCCACTCGTCTGCATCCTGCATGTCCTCCGGCGAACGGGAAGCATTCTTTCTTTCCCCGGACGAATCGTCTTTCCCGCCAAACAGTTTTTTAAAGGTGTTATTATTGAATGTATACGAAAAACTGCTGCTGGTCGATCGTAGCCGCCCGATCCCCTTACCGGCTTGCCAGCGCGGAACGTTGACCCGGGTAACGGCGCGTGTCGTTTCGTTATAGTCGTAGGTATAGGTATCAAACACTCCCGTGAGGTTTAATGTGTAACTTTTCGTCAGTTTCAGACGAAGACCGACCGTCAGATCACTCCACTGAAACGAATCGGCGGCCAGATTGTATCCCATGCGGAACGACAGGTTGTCAATCAGACTGATTTTAGCCACGCCCGACGAATCTTTTGTGGATGCGATTTTGGCTTCGATATTGTTGTCCAACCCGAACGAGATGTTTCCCTGTTTGCCTCGTCCCGGCACGCCGAACAACTGGTGCTGGTAAGGTGAATAAACGCCGGTGACGGTTTGCCCCTCTGCGTTCGTGTACGCATACGGCAAGTGATAACCATATCCCGGAGTGCCGAAATCCGGCGTAGCGCTGAAACTGACCGACGGCTCCATGCGGTGGCGAACGGTCTTTACAAACTTCCTGAAAACAGGCCAGAACTCATACATTCCATACAGAGTAGTCGAGGCCGAAATCGACGCATTGTAATTATATACGCGATAAAAGCCATAGGTCGTATCAATCGGCGCGAGCTGGTGCCGGGCGGTATCGTACTCCTGATAAATCTTATTCGTGTACCAGCGTTCCTGGTATTGTACGGACGGCGATATGTTCAGATAGCCGAAAGCCGTATACGTGGCGCTTATCGGAATCGAATGCTGCATGGCATTTTGCCAGTCTTTCACAAGGCTTTTTTCAAAGAAATCGTTTTCTTTGGACGTAAGGCTGTTTCGCAAATAACCGGAATAACTCATGGATATTTTTTCATACCAGCGTTCTTTTCCGACGGCGTTTTTCCGTTTCAACGGAAATATGCGACTCATGGTCAACGTTATATCCGGAAGCGTAACCGCCAGGGAAGAATCCTGCGAACGCTGGTTGATATTCATCGTCGCCGAAACACTCAGCGGATTATCCGGAAAACGCTGGCTGATACTCACGCTCGAACCTTTGTTATTCTGTGTGGCGTCGAGCGTAGACTGCTGTTTGATATTATTATGGTCATATTGGCTGGTAGAGAAATTGACATTCGCCGAAAAGGTGCGATACGGATTCGCTTTGGCATCCTGCGTATGCGTCCAGTTAATTTTAAAGGCTTTCGACAACTGATAATCGGGCATGTCTTTATCGCCCCACTTGGTCACCTGGTACGAGCCGTTGAAATTGCCCGAATATTTGTACCGCTTCCGGTAGGTGGAACGCGCCGCAAATCCCCAGGAACCTTTCGTATAGATTTCGCCTGTTGCGGCCAGATCCACATAATCACTCAATGCAAAATAATAGCCGCCGTCGCGCAGGAAGAATCCCTGTGTCATTTCATCGCCATAGGTCGGCATGATAATTCCGGAAGAATACGTGCTCGTGAACGGGAAGAAAGCAAACGGCAAGCCCAGCAAATACAGCGGCACATCTTCGATCACCAAGTAAGCCGGCCCGGTGACGATGTTTTTTCCCGGACGCGCTTTGGCTTTGGTCATCCGGATATAAAAATGCGGATGGTCATGTTCGTCGCAGGTGGTGTACATTCCGTCAATCATGTTCATCGCGTCATCCGGCATCTTTTTCGTGATACCGGCGGTCAGGAAGCCTTCTCCCTGTTGCGTAAGCACCTCTTTGGCATAGGACATTTCGGTCTTGAAATTATGGTGCATGGATTTTGCCTCAATCTGCTGTTCGCCGTCCACGAACAGCGGATAGCCGAACTCCATGCCGGTAGTATCCACCCCAAAAGTGGCATAAACCAAACTGCTGTCCATGTCTATTTCGATGATTTCGGCCTGGAGTTGAATCTGCTGGTATTTCACGTCGCCCTGGCCATACAGGTATGCCATACTGCCGGACAACACAATGGAATCTTTGGCCTGGTAAATAACGGGCGCTACCAACAGCCCTTTTTTGCCGGGCACCGTATCGGACAGGGCAGTCAACGAGTCCGTCCGGATCGTATCCGTCGCGGCATACAACAAACTATCCGGCAGCAAATCGGTTACCACCGGATGTATGACTGTATCTCCGGACAAGCTATTTTCCTGAGCCAACACGCCGCCCGTCCCTATCAGGAACAATAAGCAGATGCCCCACAGTACCCTCTGTTTTAAAAACATTCCTTTTCCGTATATTGTTAGGTGCAAAAGTATAACAATTTAACGAGCCGGGCGATCTTTATTCTCCTAAAAAGAGTTTACGCCAGGCGTCGAAACACAAAACACACTCCTCGCCATACCGGGCAAGGCTCTGCCGGATTTTATCCACCGGCTTTTCCCGGTCCGGATTTGTCTTGCTGAAAAATTTGTCTGCAAAACAAACAAGTTGTTCTTCCAACGACAGCGGACGCATGTCCCGGCGAGGGAGAGGCAAGTTTTGCCTGTCGATCATTTCCGGTGAAATGCCGGTTCCGGTATGGCGCTCGCAGACCAGCGCATGCCGCGGAAAGCCCTCTTTTCGCAACAGGTCGGCGCCCAGATAGCCATGACAAATATAATCGGCCGTACCGTGGCAATCTATCTCCGGCGCATGGCAAAGGAATATGCCTATGTCGTGCAGCAGAGCGGCTTCTTCTATAAAGGCGTAATCCGGCGTCATCTCCGGATGCGCACGGGCGATGGACAAGGCTTTATCGGCCACGTTCCGGCTGTGTTGCACTAATATCCGGTATGCTTCCGAGCCGGACGGATAATAGTTCTGAATCAATGCGATCGGATTCATACCAACGAATCTTTTTATTGAAAAGGCACAAAGGTAATGCTTGTTTCAACAAAAAACAAATGACGGCGCCGGGCGTTTATCCTTTCTTCAACTTCTTATATGCCTTGGGCGACATGCCCATGATTTTGGTGAAAAGGCGGGAAAAGTAATAGGTGTCTTCGATGCCTATCTTATAACAAATCTGATTGATTTTCATATCCGTAAAATCCAGCAATTTGCAGGCTTGCCGGATTTTCAACCGGTTGAAATACGCGAGTGGCGTATACCCCGTCCGTTGTCCGAACAAAGCCGTAAAATGGGACGGGGAATAGCCGATATGTTGCACAATATCTTCCAGCGACAGTTTTTTCTCCAAATGCTCTTCCATGTAATGGATTGCGGCGGTGACCATATCGGCCTGACGGGCGGGGCCGGCGACGGCATCCCGATAGGGCTGTATATATCGCAGCGTGCCCAGGTAATGGTGAAACAAGCTACACGCATACAACAGGTGTTCGCGGCTGTATCCCATCTCCAGCGTCCGGAAAATTTCTTCAAACAGTTCAATCCGGTCGCTGATGCGCGAATGGACGCCGGGTCGTATCTCGATGGGATAATGCTGATCGGCTGAAAAAACGGAAGCCCGTTTCCCTTTGAAATGAATCCAGTAAATCGTCCACGGCGTTGTTTCGTCGGCGCCATAGGCATGTGGAACGCCGGACGGCAGGATGAAATATTGATTCGTCCGGACGGCGTGCTCCTCACCGTTCAGTCTAAACCATCCGCCGCCTGCTACGCAATAGATGAAAACATGCTGGTTGATGGGTTCTTCCCGCAAGCGGAGATGGTGATGCGCTTTCGGATAATATCCGATGTCCGTAATGTGTAAAACGGAAGCGTACGTGTCATTTTCCATTTCACTCACTACCGGTTGCGGTAGCGCCAGCGCTCTTTCGCCGCTGAAGCCGTCTTTACGTCCGATCATACCCGGTGATACAGGATAATTAATGTCGCTTCGTATTAAAAAACAGATGAAAGAAAAGGATTTGATATTCAATTGAATTTTTCCAGTAAGCGGCGTTATGCGCTCCCGGACGTGTCAGGTAATCATGCGGAATACGATGATAGAGCAGCTTTTGGTGCAACGCTTCATTTACTTCATAAAAGAAATCTTCCGTGCCGCAGTCGATGATTATGGCCGGCGAACCGGATTGAATACGGTATAGTTGGTTGATCACCGTGTGCTCGTCCCATCGTGCCTTGTTTTCGCGGTAACTGCCGAGCCATTGGCTCATTTCCCAGTTATCCGGGAACGGACGGATGTCTACGCCACCGCTGGTCGAACCGCAGGCGCCGAACACGTCCGGATGGCGGAATCCCAGCCATAAGCCTCCGTGTCCGCCCATACTTAGCCCCGTAACGGCGCGTCCGTTCTTATGCGGAAGGGTTTTATAGCGACCGTCCATGTACGGTATCAATTCTCGGGTGACATAGGTTTCGTATTTCTGTGACGAATGAACCGGACTGTCCCAGTACCAACTGTTCTTCCCATCCGGGCAAACAATGATAAGCCCATACCTGGAAGCTAAGCCGGGCAATTCCGGATGAATCTGAATCCAGGATTTATGATCGCCGCCGTACCCGTGAAGAAGGTAAATGACCGGAAACGATTGTCCCGATTCCGCTTTTTCCGGAAGAATGACCACATTCCGGACATGAATATCCATCGACGGACTGTATACCGTTATTGTATCCACTCGCTGGGCAAAAGCATTCGCCCCGATGACGGCGAATAAGAAAATCCATGTGAGTCGACCTCGTAAAATCATACGTATCATACATTAATATATTAGTTGAAACTTTGAAAATCCGGCGTTATCCCCGATCCTTTTTTTTACTCCGGCTCAAAGATAAGATTTTTTTCGCAAAATAAATTCACGATATACATGTTGACAATGAAAAAAAAACTATATTTGCACCCGGAAAAATTAGATACAAAACGAATTAATAATAAAGTAATCATCAATAAACCCATAGATTCAAAATGCAAAACAAAGGATTTGTAAGGATTTTCGCTATATTACTTGGGCTTGTCTGTGTATTTTATCTGTCATTTTCATTTGTGATGGGATATTATAACAAGCAGGCGGTTAAGTATGCAAGCGGAGATACGTCAAAAGAGAGTTTTTACTTAGACTCGTTAGCAAACAAAAAAGTATGGCTGGGGTATACACTCAGGCAATGCCGCGAGATGGAAGTAACTTTAGGCCTTGACCTGAAGGGAGGAATGAACGTTATTCTGGAATTAAACGTACCGGATGTCATTCGTTCGTTGGCAAACAACAACCAGGATCCAAACTTTAATAAGGCGCTGGAAGCGGCGCGTGTGCGTCAGGCATCCAGCCAGAGGGACTTCATGGATTTATTTGCGGAAGAATACAAACGATTGGATCCGGGAGCGCACCTTGCCGCCATTTTCAGCACGTTTGAATTGAAAGAACGCATATCTCCACAAGCTTCGGATGAAGAAGTCATCAAAGTACTCCGGGAAGAAACGAAAAGCGCAATCGATAATTCATTCAACGTGTTACGAACACGCATCGACCGTTTTGGCGTTGTTTCCCCGAACATTCAGCGCTTGGAAACCACCGGACGCATCCTGGTGGAATTGCCCGGCGTAAAGGAGCCGGAGCGCGTACGTAAATTATTGCAGGGAAGCGCCAATCTTGAATTTTGGGAGACGTATGACCTGACCGCAATCTACCAGCAATTGGTTGCCGCAGACGAAACGCTGGCAAACATCCTGAAAACAGATGAGCCGGAAACCACCGAAGTCGAAGTTGACGCCGTAACCGAAACACCGGCTACGGATCCGACGGCCGACAGCAAACCGGAAGGAGAAACCTCGGAGGTGGATTCCTTATTGGCTCAACTGGGAGACAGCACGGGGGTTAATGCCGATGCGGACGGAAACATGTCTCTCGAAGCCTATCAGAAAGATCATCCGCTCTTTGCAAAACTTCAGATAAACGTAGACCCGACAGGCGCGCGGATTATTCCGGGCCCGATAGTAGGTTATGCGCAGAAAATCAATATGGACATCGTGATGGAATACCTGAATAAACCGCAGGTAAAAGCCGTGTTGCCCAGAAACCTCGAATTTAAATGGTCGGTGAAAGCGTATGATGAAGACGGAAAATTCTATGAACTATATGCGATTAAGGTAACAAACCGTGACGGTACGCCGGCTTTAGGCGGCGATGTGGTGACCAATGCGGTAGCAGACTTTTCGCAACAGCAAATCGGACGCGCGGAGCAGCAGGTCAGCATGACCATGAATGCGGAAGGCACCAAAGCCTGGGCGCGCCTGACGAAAGAAAATATTGGTAATTGCGTCGCGATCGTGCTGGACGGAATGGTATATTCCGCACCCCGGGTAAATGACGAAATTACAGGCGGACGTTCCCAAATTTCAGGCCATTTCAGTACCGAAGAAGCCAAAGACTTGGCGAATGTATTGAAATCGGGCAAGATGGCCGCCTCCGTTAATATTGTCCAGGAAGATGTGGTTGGGCCGTCTCTGGGACAGGAAGCCATCAATGCCGGCGTTATTTCTTTTATTCTGGCATTAGTCATACTGATGGTGTACATGTGCGCCATGTACGGATTGGTTCCGGGCTTGATTGTGAACGGCGCTCTGGTATTGAACATTTTCTTCACAATGGGCATCCTTGCCTCGTTCCAGGCGGTATTGACGCTGCCGGGTATTGCGGGTATCGTGTTGACGCTGGGTATGGCGGTTGACGCCAACGTGTTGATCTACGAACGTACGAAAGAAGAACTGCGTGGCGGAAAAGCTCTGGCGAAAGCCATCTCGGATGGTTATAAAAATGCCTTCTCTGCGATTTTCGACTCCAACCTGACAACCATTATTACCGGTATCGTATTGTTCATTTTCGGAACAGGCCCGATCCGCGGATTTGCGACGACAATGATTATCGGTCTGGTCGCTTCGTTCCTGACAGCCGTTTTCCTGACACGTATCGTCTATGAAGCGTTGCTGGCAAAGGATAAACTGAAAAATATTACCTTTACTACCTCCATATCAAAGGATCTGTTGAACAATCCGAAAATCGGATTCCTGGAGATGCGTAAGATCGGCTATTTGATCCCGGCGGTTATCATTGTGCTGGGCGCTATTTCGATGCCGGTGATCGGATTGAACAACGGTATTGATTTCACCGGAGGCCGTAATTATATTGTCCGTTTTGATCAGGATGTACGTACCGATGAGGTTCGTACGGCGTTGACAGACCGGTTGGAGGGCTCGGTGAGCGTGATCACGATCGGTACGCAAAATCAGGTGCGTATTTCTACAAACTACAGGATTGCCGATGAGGATCCGTCCGTAGACCAGGAAATCGAATCCAAACTATATGATGGCCTGAAAGAGTTTCTGCCGGAAGGAACCACGTTGGCGCAATTTTCCGAAACGCATATCAAAAGTTCCCAGAAAGTGGGGCCGAGTATGGCTGAAGATATTAAAAACAGCGCCATCTGGGCGGTGATATTTGCCATGTTCTGTATGGCATTCTATATCCTGGTTCGATTCAGGGATGTTGCTTTCTCTGCGGGCGTATTTATTTCCGTAGTTGCAACGACCCTGTGTATCATCGCATTTTATACGCTGCTGTGGAAGATCATGCCGTTCTCTATGGAGGTTGACCAGACCTTTATTGCCGCCATTCTGACGGTGATCGGTTATTCCATCAACGATACCGTGGTGGTGTTCGACCGTATCCGCGAGACTATCCGGAATTATCCGAAGCGCGACCGTCATCAGGTAATCAATGACGCCTTGAACTCTACGCTGTCGCGTACGTTTAATACTTCATTCTCCACGTTTGTGGTGGTATTGTGTATCTTCATGCTGGGCGGTGCAACCATCCGCAGTTTCACATTCGCCATTTTATTGGGTGTGATCGTCGGAACCTATTCGACGTTGTTTATTGCAACGCCGATTGCATACGAAATTCAGAAACGGAAATTAAACAAGTCGACTGCCGGAGCTTTGAAAACGGCACACGCATAAAACCGTTTTGTTACATAAATAGCGGAGAGGCTGTTCACAAAGTAGTGTGGGCAGCCTTTTTCCATTCCGTGTTCCATTGAATCATTGAATTTTTGAATCTGTGAATCATTGAATATGTCAATCTTTTTTTTATTTTTGCACGTCGTTAGAACAAAGTAATCATAAAAACAGAATTAGATGAATATATCTTACAATTGGTTGAAGGAGTACCTTCCGGTGGATATGCCTCCGGACGAGGTGGCTGCCGCATTGACCTCGATCGGTTTGGAAACGGGAAGCGTGGAAGAATGCCGGCTTGTCAAGGGCGGCCTGGAAGGGTTGGTGATAGGCGAAGTGCTCACCTGCGAGGAGCATCCCAATTCCGACCATCTGCATGTGACCACGGTCGATGTGGGAGACCCGGAACCGTTGCACATCGTCTGCGGAGCGCCGAACGTTGCCGCCGGGCAGAAGGTCGTCGTCGCACGGGTCGGCACAACGCTATACAGCGGCGAAACATCCTTTACAATCAAGAAAAGTAAAATCCGTGGCGAAGAATCGCACGGGATGATATGCGCCGAAGACGAGATCGGTCTCGGAACGGATCATTCCGGCATCATTGTGCTGCCGGCAGAAGCAAAGACCGGCATGTCGGCCAAAGCATATTATCATATGGAAAGCGATTACGTGCTCGAAGTGGACATCACGCCGAACCGCGTGGATGCGACCTCCCACTATGGCGTAGCACGCGACTTGGCCGCCTGGCTGAATCAGGCCGGCAAACCTGCCCGGCTCCGGCGTCCGCCGGTCGACGCCTTCCTGATCGACGAACCCGCATCGCCGGCCGTCACGGTCGAAGTGGCCGGGCGCGACGCCTGCCTCCGGTATTCCGGCCTCACGATCCGGGGCGTGACCGTGAAGGAAAGTCCCGGCTGGTTGAAAAACAAGTTGCAGGCAATCGGTCTGCGTGCAATAAACAATGTAGTAGATATTACCAATTTCGTGCTGCACGAACTGGGACAACCGTTGCACTCGTTTGATGCGGCAAAGATTAAGGGCGGGCGCGTGGTCGTCCGGACAATGCCGGACGGCACGAAATTCGTCACGCTGGACGGCATCGAGCGTACCCTGACCGGCGAAGACCTGATGATCTGTAATGCGGAAGAACCGATGTGCATCGCCGGCGTATTCGGCGGCCTGGATTCGGGCGTTACGGAGCAAACGACGGACGTATTCCTCGAATCGGCCTGTTTCCATCCGGCCTGGGTGCGCAAAACGGCACGCCGTTTCGGATTGAATACAGACGCCTCCTTCCGTTTCGAGCGGGGATTAGACCCGAACCAGACCGTCTATGTACTGAAACGCGCCGCCCTGTTGATTCAGGAACTGGCCGGCGGAAAAATTACCGGCGACATACAGGATATTTATCCGGAAGAGGTCAAACCCTACCCCGTTGATATTACCTACCGGAAAGTCCATGCGCTCATCGGAAAGGAACTGCCGGTGGATACGATCAAGCGCATACTCGCCTCGCTGGAGATAGAGATTGTCGCCGAAACGGCCGAAGGGCTTTCCCTCCGGGTGCCGGTCTACCGGATGGATGTGCGCCGCGAGGTGGATGTGATTGAAGACATCCTTCGCATCTACGGATATAATCATATCGCGGTCAGCGACCACCTCCAGTCAACCCTGAGCTATCAGACGGCAACGGATCGAAGCTACCGGCTGGAAAACCTGATCTCGGAACAACTCTGCGGCGCCGGTTTTCATGAGATCATGAACAATTCGCAGACCCGTCTGGCCTGTTACGAAGGCTTGACCTCCTACCCCACCGCCTGTGCCGTGGCGCTGATCAATCCCCTGAGCGCCGACCTGAACGTCATGCGCCAGACCTTGTTGTTCGGCGGTTTGCAAAGCATCGCCTATAATATCAATCATAAAAACAGGAACATTCGCTTCTTCGAGTTCGGTAACTGTTACGCCTTTCAGGCGGAAAATCAAACGCCGGACGCCGCCCTGTCAGGCTACCGGGAAGAATACCGGCTGGGGTTGTGGATGTGCGGCCGGCGCGTGGAAAACAACTGGGCACATGCCAACGAAGACGCTTCGGTGTATGAACTGAAGGCCTTCGTGCAGCACGTCCTGGCCCGTTTGGGCATCGACCGGCGGAAAGTCCTCGAAAGCGCCTTCTCCAACGACCTGTATGCTTCGGGCATCACGCTGGCCACGGCTTCGGGACGCGCATTGGGCACGCTGGGCGTCCTCGACCGCAACCTGCTGAAACGGATGGACGTCGGCGAGGAAGTCTACTACGCCGAACTGTCGTGGGACGTCTTGATGAAGGAGATTAAGAAGGCCCGGACGGTCTTCTCCGAAATATCCAACTATCCGGAAGTAAAGCGCGATTTGGCGTTGTTGCTGGACAGGGACGTTTCTTTCGGGGCGGTCGAAAAGGCGGCCTTCGAGAGCGAACGCAAATTATTGAAGCGCGTGACGCTGTTCGACGTCTACGAAGGCGACCGTTTGATGCCGGGCAAAAAATCCTATGCCGTCAGTTTTTATTTGCAGGATG
Organism: Tannerella sp.; assembly: GCA_031289275.1. Lineage (GTDB taxonomy): Bacteria > Bacteroidota > Bacteroidia > Bacteroidales > Tannerellaceae > Tannerella. The sequence continues at coordinate 6,134 of JAITPV010000153.1, read as the reverse complement.
AAAACAAGACCTTGACCGATCAGCAAATCGACCGGATCATGCACAAAATACAAGCCACGCTGGAAGACCGGCTGGGCGCAAAACTAAGATAAATACATTTCAATTCATAATTCATAATTCATGGGAAGAGCGTTTGAATATCGTAAAGCAAGAAAGTTAAAGCGTTGGGGCAATATGGCCCGCGTATTTACCAAGTTAGGAAAAGAAATCACGATAGCGGCAAAGGCGGGCGGGCCTGATTTCGAGACGAACCCGCGCCTGCGTATCCTGATGCAGACGGCAAAGAAAGAAAACATGCCGAAAGAGAATGTAGAACGTGCCATCAAGAAGGCGACTTCAAAGGATTTCACGGACTACAAGGAAGTCAATTACGAAGGCTATGGCCCGTATGGGATTGCCATCTTTGTGGAGACGGCAACGGACAATACCACGCGCACGGTGGCCAATATCCGCAGTTATTTCAATAAACACGGCGGATCGCTGGGCACAAGCGGGTCGCTGGAATTTCTGTTTGAACACAAATGCGTGTTTCATATCACGACAAGAGACGATGTGTCGTTGGAAGAACTGGAACTGGAACTGATTGATTACGGAGTGGATGAATTGGAGGAAGACGATAACGAGATTATTCTCTACGGCGAGTTTTCGCAAAACGCGGCGATTCAAAAATATCTGGAAGATCACAATTATGAGATCACCTCCAGTGAGTTTGTACGTATTCCGAACGATCAGAAAGAGGTGACGCCGGAACAAAGCGAAGCCATCGAAAAACTGATCGAAAAAATCGAAGAAGACGAAGATGTGCAGAATGTCTTTCACAATATGAAAATAGAGAGTGGAGAATGATGATTGCATTTCATCATTCGCCATTCTCCATTTCCGGTTGGTCGAGGAATGTGGGTATATCGGGAAAAGACCGGAGGTCTTAATGTGAATAACCCCCAATGAAGCGTAGCGATTGGGGGAGGATTGATGGCAGGATGATGGGGATGAGGGCAGGATAAGGCAGAATGGGGGTAGTGAAAGCCTCCTTCTCATCCTCCACGACCCGGAGGGTCGCATGTTTATAGCAAGGCCATGACCGAAGAAGTGCGACCCCGAAAGGGTCGAATGTATGTCATACCATGCGGCTGCGTTCCGCCATTGTAGAGACGTTGCGCGCAACGTCTGTACTGCCGCACGACGGCTTGTGCTATAAACATGCGACCTGCCGGGTCGGGGTTCCGTTCCCTTTACAACTGTCGTCACTGCGAGGTACGAAGCAGTTGCCAATGCACTAAAGTCTATCAGTTTATAGGCGATTGCTTTTGCCGTTCCTGCGGGACTTGCATATCAATAGAAAATTGCTCCCCCCATGAAACATTTGTCCGTAGGACATTACACATGGAATAAATGCACCCACCGAAAGACGACTTCAAGAAGAAGCGACAATTAGAAAAGCATCCCTGAGTGCTTTACTTTATATTCGGCTTTTCCAATCCATAACCTTTTTTCCGGTCTTCCGCCTTGAGCAGATAAGCAACGAAGACAGCCAGTATACCGAAACATGTGAAAATAATCATCGGCAAGGTATAGTCATACGGCAACTCCGGGTTTCCGGTTCGGCAATAGTTTTTGAGCACCCATCCGATTAACATCGGTACGCCGCTCAATCCGATGTTTTGTACCCAGAAGATGGTCGCATAAGCCGTTCCCAACTGGTTTTGCGGGATAATTTTGGGCACCGATGGCCACATGGCCGAAGGAACCAGCGAAAAGGCTATGCCCAGCATAATCATAATTATGGCGGCAAACCACCACACATTCAGTATCGGCAAGGCAAAGAGCGTATGTACAACCACTAACAGCAGGGAACCGAAAATCATAATCCCGGCGCCTTTGCCGATTTTGTCGTACAAGTTACCGAACAGTGGTGTCAGCAGGATCGTCCCGTAAGGCAGCAAGGAAGGGATACTTCCGGCCAGGTCCTCTTCGACGCCGTACTTATTAATCATCAGCGAAGTGGCAAATTTCAGGAAAGGAAAAACGGCCGAATAAAAAAGGACGCACAAAATGGCAATCAGCCAGAAGCCTCTGTTCCGGATAATCACGAAAATATCGCTTATCCGGAAAGAATCTTCCGGCTCTTTGCCGTTGTCGTCAAGAGAAGCATCTAATTTACGGTCCATCACACAAAAAATCAAGAAAGCGATCAGACCGATACAAAGCAACAATAAACCAAGTAATACCGGCATGGAGATTTCGTCGAAATATTTCGCCACATGGATAGTGGCCGAAAGCGCCAACGCCGTTCCGATACGGGCGGTTGCAACCTGTAGCCCCATGGCCAGCGCAATTTCTTTGCCTCTGAACCAACGGGCGATGATTTTCGTCACCGTCACGCCGCATGTTTCTACCCCCACGCCGAAGATTGCAAATCCCAAACAGGCGGTCAAGACCTGTATCTTGACGCCAAACAGCATCCCTTCGAGTGTAAAGAACGGTGAAACAGCATAATATTTGATGGCGCATCCGACAAGCATCAAACCGCACGACAATACACCGGTGAAACGCATTCCCTTTTTATCAAGAATGATTCCACCGATAATCAGCATGAATAACGTGACGTTAAACCATCCGTAAGAGCCGGTAAACAACCCGTATTCGGTTCCGTCCCATCCGAAATTTTCTTCCAGCATGGATTGCAACGGCGCCATTACATCCGTAATGAAATAACCGCACAACATGGTGACGGAAACAATTCCCAGCACGCACCAGCGTACGGCGGGGGAATCGCTGAGTTTTTTTTGTATTGCTTGTATCATAACAATTAATGTATATACACTTATAATTGCGCTTCCGGATACAATGAAAGGGCATCCGCCACGACAAAGGAACTCCCGCCGATAAAAATCATATCATTGGGCGATGCTTCATCCATAGCCGCCTTGACTGCTTCGGTCACCGTATCGTAACTTGTTCCCAACAAACCGTATTGCCTGGCTTTTTCCGCCAACGTCTGTGCCGGAAATGCGCGGCTGATCGACGCTTGTGTGAAATAATACAGCGCATTTGTCGGCATCAGGGATAATATGGTTGCGACGTCCTTATCGTTCATCACCCCAATAACCATCCGCAAGTGCGTATGGGATTGCGCCTTTTGTTGCAATTGTAGCGTCAGGTGTTCCCATGCACCGGGATTATGTCCCGTGTCACAGATCACCAGAGGCTCTGTTTGTAACGTCTGCCACCGTCCCATTAGTCCCGTAAGTTCAGTCACCGCGCCAAACGCGTTCCGGAGAGCTTTCGACGGGATCTTGATACGCATCTCTTTTAATTGGCGTACCGAGGTCAATACCGTCTGTGTGTTCTTCTTCTGAACCAATCCTTCCAATTCGCTCGTAAAATGTCCGTATTCGGGCGAATGAAATTCCCATTTACCATCTTTCTGCCGCTTGGAGTACAAATGTCTTTGCTCTTCTTCCGCGAAGAAAATAGGCACTTTCAGCATACTTGCCTTCTCTGAAAAGACTTCGTATACCTCATGTTCCTCTGCTTCTCCAATTACTACCGGAACATGCGGTTTGATAATACCTGCTTTTTCGCTTGCAATTTGAGCCAGTGTATCACCCAAAAACTGCATGTGATCTTTACTGATATTCGTAATGATACTCAGTAGCGGGGTGATAATGTTCGTACTGTCTAACCTTCCTCCCAAACCGGCCTCAATAATGGCGATGCTCACCTTTTTATGGCGGAAAAACTCGAATGCCATACAGGACGTCAATTCGAAAAAGGATGGTTTAAGCGATTCAATCATTATTCGGTGTCTTTCCACGAAATCAATGACGTACTGTTCGGGAATTTTCTTCCCGTTCACACGTATTCGTTCGCGAAAATCCACTAAATGTGGCGACGTATATAAGCCTACCTTATATTTCGCCTCCCTCAACACTGCGGCAAGCAAATGCGAAACGGATCCTTTTCCGTTAGTACCTGCCACATGGATCGTATGATAACTCTGATGAGGATTGCCCATCAAGTTATCCAACGTGATACTCCTTTCTAATCCAGGCTTGTAAGCCATTGCTCCAACGTGATGAAATGCCGGAGTACAAGAGTACAAATAACTAAGAGTTTCTATGTATGTCATATTATATAAAAAAATCGCGTAAAAGTAGGCAAATTATTTATATCTTTGTGACTTCTGAGGATTAAAAAAACGGAAAAATAAAAAAAATGGGAACAAAGAAAAATTTTATATTAGACACGAACGTGGTTCTTCATGATTATCAATGTATAAGCAATTTCGAAGAAAATGATGTTTATCTTCCGGTTGCTACATTGGAAGAGTTGGATAAGTTCAAAAAAGGGAGTGACCAACTGAATTATAATGCGCGCGAGTTTATCCGCAAGCTGGACAGGTTAACATCCGACGCGCTGCCGCAAAACGGTGTCCCATTGGGCATAAATAAAGGTTCGCTATACATTATTATAGATGATACGTACCATAAGCGCGTGGCGTCTTCTTTTCCGGAACGCATTCCGGACAATCGCATCCTTTCCTGTACGTGCCGGGTCATGGACAAACATCCGGACATGCAAACCATTCTGGTGACAAAGGACGTGAATTTGCGGATGAAAGCTCGCGCATTAAGTATTCCGGTACAGGATTATACTACCGACAAGGTCGCCAATGTGAGTTTGTTTGACGACTCGCAGCCGACGTATGAAGATATAGACGCCGATTTGATTGACCGGATTTATTCGTCACGCAACGGCGTCGACCCGTCGTTGTTGCCGTTTGGAGAGACGCTGAAGCCCAACGCCTGCTTTGTCCTGAAAAGTGTCCGTAACTCTGTGCCGGCGCGTTATAATCCGTTCACGGGCACAGTCGGCAAAGTGGAGAAAGGCTCGAATTACGGTATCCAACCGCGTAATGCGGAACAGAGTTTTGCCTTTGAGATACTGAACGATCCTGCCGTTAAATTGGTTGGAATTACCGGCAAAGCCGGAACGGGAAAGACTTTGCTGGCCTTGGCTTCGGCATTGAAACAGGCGAATATATACAAACAGATTTTGTTGGCGCGTCCGATTGTTTCGCTGGCCAATAAAGACCTCGGATTCCTTCCGGGTTCGGAAAAAGATAAAGTCGCACCCTATATGCAGCCGTTGTTTGATAACCTGAATGTCATCAAAGCGCAATTTGCATCCACTAGCGCCGAAGTACGTCAGATTGGCGAATGGCAGAAAAGCAATCAGTTGGTGATCGAAGCCCTGGCTTTTATCCGCGGGCGAAGCCTGGCCGAAACGATCTGTATCATTGATGAAGCGCAAAACCTGACACCGCATGAAATCAAAACCATTATCACTCGTACGGGCGAAGGCGCCAAGATGGTTTTCACCGGTGATATTCATCAGATCGACTCGCCATATCTGGACGCGCAAAGCAACGGACTGGCCTATATGATAGACCGGATGAAAGGACAGCCCCTGTTTGCCCATATCAATCTGGTAAAAGGCGAACGAAGCGAATTGGCCGAATTGGCGGCCAACCTGCTATGAAAAGTGCAACGTTCAACGTTCAAAAATCAATGTTCAATTGCCAAAGTTCAACGCTTAAGCGTTGAACTTTCGGTTTTTGAATGCCTTCGTTTTTTTTATTAACACTTATTGTTTTGCAAAACGTCCGTTTTCCGTGTACTTTTGCGACATTTTGCAATATATAATTTCAAACATATTACGATCATGATTACAAATATCTTTTGGTTTATTCCAGCCGCGTCAATCTTGGCGTTGCTTTTTGCTTGGATATTCTTCAAGCAAATGATGAAAGAGAGTGAAGGCACCGACACGATGAAGCAAATCGCTCAATACGTGCGTCAAGGCGCCATGGCCTACCTGAAGCAGCAGTACAAAATAGTAAGCATTGTCTTTGCCGTACTTTGCGTGTTCTTTATTGTGTTGGCGTATGGATTCGGTGTGCAAAACGGCTGGGTTCCCGGCGCTTTTCTTACCGGCGGTTTTTTCTCCGGTTTGGCCGGTTTTATCGGTATGAAGACGGCCACTTACGCTTCCGCCCGTACCGCAAATGCGGCTCGCCGCTCGTTAGATAGCGGGTTGAAGGTGGCTTTTCGCGCCGGAGCCGTTATGGG
>JAITPV010000113.1 GCA_031289275.1 Tannerella sp. | reverse complement strand
ATTTGTATTCTTACTACCGTGTTTAATAATTCTTCCCGTCCAAATTTCTTTATCCGGCCCTGAATCGTTCCCGCTCCGCGTATCCCGTATTTCAGACTTACAGAACTTATACTTGAGCCTGATGATACTTCTTGGACTACTTTTTCCTTAAAACAATTACTGTACCGATAATACATTCGCTTACTTTTTGTCATGTTTTCTCCTTTTTTTGTCAACCTATGGCAGGACATGACATTACGGACTGGGAGCGCTTTTGTTGGCAGGGACGGAAATTCTTAACTTAATTCAAGAAGAAGAAGAAATTAAGAGTTAAGAAGTAAGAGTTAAGAGTTATGAATACAATAACCCGATTGAACACGGAAACACGGCGGCCTTGTACAGACGTTGCGCGCAACGTCTCTACAACGGCAGGACATTGCGACCGCACGGTATCGTCCGGCACGTCGGATTTCAAGAAAAAGTCTTTTTTGCGTCCTCCGGCATGCCGGATTTCGAGAGAAAGTCTTTTTCGCGTCGTCCGATACGCCGAATTTCAAGAAAAAGTCTTTTTCATGTCGTCCGGCGCGCCGGATTTCAAGAAAAAGTCTTTTTCGCGTTATTCAAATCATATTTAAGCGCCATCGCCGTCCGGGCAGGCAGATAGAGTTTTAGCCATTCCTTTTTTTCGCTTTCGTAGAGAGGATCGAATTGCGTCCGGTGTTCCACCGTATCGTCCGTCAGGCCGTAGCCGCCGAAACGCGGATCGTCCGTATTCAGTACGACGTTGTAGCTGCCCGGCGGCACCAGCAAACCATAGTCCGTAAACGAACGGCCGGGATTAAAATTAAAGACAAACACCAGGTCGCCGCGCATGTAGGCCAGTATCTGGTCGCCGTCATGATCCCATATCTTTTGCAGCGGCATGGCCTGAAAATTTTCCACGCCACAGATCAGGGCAAGCATCGCCGCATCAAAATCGCCCAGATAATGGTATTTCAGTTGCGGGTCGTCCACCAATGGCCATTGGCGGCGGGCATATTTATACGACCATCCGTTCCCTTCGCGGGGGAAATCAATCCATTCGGGGTGCCCGAACTCATTGCCCATGAAATTCAGATAGCCCCCGTTCATGGTAGTAGACGTGACGAGGCGGATGATTTTATGCAACGCGATACCCCGGTCTACCCGCAGGTTGGGATCGTTCACCTGCATGTGCCAATACATATCGGCATCAATCAGCCGGAAGATAATCGTCTTGTCGCCCACCAGCGCCTGATCGTGGCTCTCGGCATAGCTAACGACCTTTTCGTCCGCCCGGCGATTGGTTGTCTCCCACCAGATGACCGACGGACGCCAGTCTTCATCTTTCTTTTCCTTGAGCGTCTTGATCCAGAAGTCCGGGATATTCATTGCCATGCGGTAGTCGAAACCATAGCCGCCGACAGGTATCCCGGCGGCCAGCCCCGGCATACCGCTCACGTCTTCGGCGATCGTGAGGGCGTGAGGATTGATTTCGTGAATCAACTTGTTGGCCAGCGTCAGGTAAACAATAGCATCGCCATCCTGACGGCCGTTATAGTAATCATCGTAGTTGGAAAAGGCTTCGCCCATGCCGTGGCTGTAATACAGCATGGAGGTCACGCCGTCGAAACGGAAGCCGTCAAAATGATATTCTTCCATCCAGAACTTGCAATTCGACAGCAGGAAATGCAGTACTTCATGCTTCGCATAATTGAAACACAGCGAATCCCACTGCCTGTGTTCCCGGCGTCCGTCCGTGTGGAAATACTGGTCGTACGAACCGTCCAGGCGTCCCAGTCCTTCCGTTTCGTTCTTGACGGCATGACTGTGTACAATATCCATAATCACGGCAATCCCCATGCGGTGCGCGTCATCAATCAGGTGTTTCAATTCGTCGGGCGTACCGAAACGCGACGAGGCGGCAAAAAAACTGCTCACATGATAGCCGAAGGAGCCGTAGTAGGGATGCTCCTGAATGGCCATGATCTGGATGGCATTGTAGCCGTCGCGGACGATGCGGGGCAAGACCTGCGTGCGGAACTCTTCGTAGGTGCCGAGCTTTTCTTCCGGCGAAGACATTCCGATATGACATTCGTATATCAACAGCGGCGAGACATTGGGCTTAAAGCGTTTCTTGCGGAACGTATACGGCTTTTCCGGATCCCAAACCTGAGCGGAGAAAATCTTTGTCCGTTCGTCCTGCACCACGCGGCGGCACCATGCCGGGATGCGCTCTCCGCAGCCTCCCTCCCACTCTATCCGCAATTTATACAAATCTCCGTGATGCAGCGACTCCCGCGGCAACATGATTTCCCACACGCCGTTTGCGGCCTGCGAAAACCGGAAGGATTCCTTTTTACGCCACTCATTAAAGGCGCCGGTCAGGTAAATGGCGGTTGCATTCGGCGCCCATTCGCGCAACACCCATCCGTCCGGCGTCTTGTGCAAACCGAAATACAAATATCCGGAAGCAAAATCGGATAACGTCTGTGCGCCGTTACCGGTCAGGCTTTGCTCCTTTTGCAGCAAATAACGGTAACGACCGTCTATCGCTTCTTTGTAAGGCGTCAGCCAGGGATCATTCTGAATCAAACCAAGTTTTTCCATACGAACTGTTTTTAGAAATTACGACAAAGGTAAACGTTTCCCGCCAACAAACGAACATGTTTTTAAAATAAAATGATTATCTTTGTTCGCAAATCCGTACAAACAATGAAGAAGGAAAAAAAGAATAGCCTGGTCTTTTATACTTTGATGATTCTCGTTTTCGGAACATTGATGTGGTTGATCGTACAAAAAGGGGAATCCCTGCAAACGACAGATAAACCGATACTTTCTATCCGGACGCCGCAGAATCTGGTCGAAGGATTTCATGTTTTCGGCAGCTTGTTGCTGGAACATATTCAAACGCCCTTCGGACTGCTGCTGTTGCAAATCATCGTCATTCTGGCCACTTGCCGGATCGTCGGTGGACTGTTCAGGCTGATGAAACAGCCTACCGTCATCGGCGAGATACTGGCCGGCATCCTTCTCGGCCCTTCCATCCTGGGGCATTTCATGCCGGAGGTTTCCGGTTTTCTTTTCCCGCTCGAATCTCTGTTCAACATCAATATATTAAGTCAATTCGGGTTGATTCTCTTCATGTATACCATCGGGATGGAGCTGGATTTTGTCGAAATACGAAAAAAGTTGCAAGCCAGCATCCTGATCAGTCACACGAGCCTGATTGTTCCTTTCTTTCTGGGTATGCTGATTGCCTATGCCATCTATGACACGTATGCTTACCGGGAGACGCCTTTTCTGTCGTTCGCCCTTTTCATCGGCATTGCGATGAGCATTACGGCGTTTCCGGTATTGGCGCGCATCATACAGGAACGCGGATATACGCGCACGCATCTGGGGACGATTGCGCTGGCAAGCGCGGCCAACGGCGACATCAGCGCGTGGTGTATCCTGGCGGTGGTGATGGCCATTACGCAGGCCGGAAGCATGCTGAGCGCTATTTATAACATTTTGTTTTCGGGGATATACATGCTGATCATGTTTCTGGTTGTGCGCCCGTTGCTGCGGATGGTCGGAGACTTGTATCACAACAAGGAAGTGGTGGACAAGCCTCTGATCATGCTGATGTTCCTGTTTCTGCTGGTATCGTCGTACCTGACGGAGATATTGGGTCTGCACGCCCTGTTCGGCGCCTTCATGGTGGGCACCGTGATGCCGGAAAACCTGCGGTTCCGCAAGATCATGATCGAAAAAGTAGAAGATGTGTCGCTGGCATTGTTTCTGCCCCTCTTTTTTGCGTCGACGGGGCTGCGGACGGAAATCGGACTGCTGAATACGTCCGGGATGTGGCTGCTGTGCGGCGTGTTCATCCTGGTGGCGGTGGTCGGGAAGTTCGGCAGCACGGTCGTCTCCGCACGGGTGGTGAAGGAAAGCTGGAAAGACAGTCTGCTGCTGGGCGGACTGATGAATACGCGGGGATTGATGGAGTTGGTAATACTTACGATCGGTTATGAGATGCACATCCTGCCCCCTCCGATCTTCGTGATGCTGATACTGATGACGCTGGTTACGACGTTTATGACAACGCCTTTGCTTTCGTTTATCAGCTTTTGTTTCCGCACGAGCGAGCGACTTACGCTGTATCGCCGGGAGTTACAGAAAAAGAGCACGTACAAGGTGCTGCTTTCTTTCGGGCGTGCGGGTAACGGGCAAATTATGCTCGACGTAGCGCACCAGATGTTCTCGCTGGGAAAAAACAGGCTCGACCTGACGGCGCTGCATCTGACGGTTGGTTCGGACGTCAACCCGTTACATACGGATCATTTTGAACGGGTCAGTTTCGGGCCGATCCGGTACGAAGCCAAGAAGCTGAACATGCGGATAGAGACCCGTTATGAAGTGTCGGCCAATGCCGGACAGAGCATTGTGAACCGGGTGAACGACGATCGTTATGATTTTCTGCTGGTCGGGGCGGGCATTTCGATGAGCAACCTCTCGAACGATGTGGACGCCCGGAGCATCCAGCGGTCGTTTTTCGGATTTTTCAAGCGGTTCAACGCGCCGCAGTTCCTGTTTTCGCCGGGTTCGCTGATACAGGACAAGACGAAGTTATTTATCGAACAAACCAGCTGTTCGGTCGGTATTTTCGTGAACCGGGATTTCGTCACCGCCACTCATATCATTATCATCATTAACACGGCGGAAGATTTGTTTCTGCTGGACTATGCGAAGACATTGGTGGCTTCGACCAAAGGAGCGGTAAGCCTGCTGAACCGCAGCAGTTTTATTTCGTCCGAAAGCGAGACCATCCACCACACGCTTACCCAATTCACGACCGACATGGAAGAGGCGATCATCCTTCCCGAAAAAGACGTCATGAGCGAATCCTTCAACGGGCACGATTTCATGCTGGTCAGTTATCCCTCGTGGAATATCCTCTCCGAAGAGTGTGAAGATGCGCTCCAAGACATGCCCTCTACGCTCATCATTCACCACCGGAAATAAGCATTAATAATTACAGCGATTTTATTATCCATTAAAAACAGATTCAATATGAAACGGACATCTATTATTTTCAGCCTTCCGAAGTCCTTCCGCATGACAGCCGCAGGATGGGGAGTCTTTGTATTCCTGTTGCTCCTGCCGAACGGCGGAGTGTACATGAGCGCCCAGGAGCCGGTCGATTATTTCACGATCAGCGGAACGGTAAAAGACATTTACAGCAACCGGAAAATCGAATCCGTCAGCGTCTCGGCCGCAGGAACCCATATCGGAACCATCACCAACGACGACGGCGAGTTTGTACTTAAACTGCCGGACGATTCGAAAGTGAGCGAAATCGAACTCTCGTGCATCGGTTATTACAACGCCCGGATTTCCATCTCCCGCAACCAGACGCAAAACCGGACGTTTTACATTACGCCGGAATCCATCCGGCTGAACGAAGTCGAAGTCCTCAGCTGGCAGAATCCGCGCGACCTGGTAAAGGCCGCCCTGGACAGGATAGAGCCTAATTACAGCAAGCGTCCGAACCTCCTGACCGGCTTTTACCGGGAAACCATCCAGAAAAGGCACAAGTACATCAACATCTCGGAAGCCGTCGTACGCATCTATAAAGACCCTTACAGGAGGTCGGATATCGAAAACGACAAGATTCAGGTGCTCAAGGGACGGAATCTGGTCAGTCCGAAAGTCGGCGACACCTTGAATGTCAAATTTCTCGGCGGCCCCAACATGGCCATTTATATGGATATCGTCAAGAATCCGGATCTGCTGATTGCAGAAGATGTACTTCCATACTATGCGTACAAGATGGGCGAAACGACCACCATCAACGAGCGTTTGCAGTATGTCGTACATTTCCGGCCGCAAGTCGCGCTGTTGACGCCCCTCTATGTCGGCACGTTCTACATCGACCGGGAAACCCTGGCCTTGACACGGGCCGAATTTAAGATGGACATGAGAGACAAACTGAAAGTAATCGACGTCATCCTGAAGGAAAAGCCCAAGGGACTGCGTTTCTCGCCCGAAGAAGTCTCCTACATCGTCACGTACAAGTCTCGGAACGACAAGATGTACCTGAACTACATCCGCAACGAAATCCGCTTCAAGTGTGACTGGCGGCGTAAACTGTTCGCCACCGGTTATACCATCATCGACGAAACCGTCATCACGGACAATCAGGAAAACAACGTCATGAAGATACACGGCAAAGACGCCTTTTCCAGCAAACAATCCCTGAGTCAGGAAGTCTCGGCCTATTTCGACGATGATTTCTGGGGAGGCTACAACATCATCGAACCTACCGAATCATTGGAAAATGCAGTAAACAAACTAAAAAAACAATGATGAATTACGAATGAGAAGAGAAAACCTTCCCGATTGTATGCTTCATTCTCAATTCTCAATTCTCAATTCTTCCCGCAGGGTGTTCCACGCCTCGCTGAGGGCAAACATATCGGGAAAGAGCAGGTTGGCGCCGGCATCCAGCAAACAGGAATCGGGCAGCGGGCCGGTGTTGACGGCGATGGTGAAAAGCCCTGCGGCATGAGCGGCTTCAACGCCTAACGGCGCATTTTCCACCACAAAAGCCTCCCACGGTTGCAGATGCCCCTTTTCAAGCGCCATCAGATAGGGTTCGGGATGCGGTTTTCCGTACTTCACATCGAAGGCCGTCACCATCCGGTCGCGCCGGAAAATGTCCGGAAAGTACATGTTCAGGTTATCCAACAACAAGGGATGCCCGGAACCGGTCACCACCATCGGGGCTAGCCCGTCGCGCACGACCTTTTGCAGCAGTTCGTAACTGCCCGGCATCCGTGGGGCTTCGGGATACGTATGGAACGCCTCCGTTTTTTCCCCGTAAAGGGCTGTAATCGCTTCGTCCGAAAGGCTGACGCCTTGCCTTCGACAAATAATCCGGATGGTGTCGGCGCCCGTTCGCCCCTCGTGCAGATAGGCATCCTCGAGCGAAAGATCATAGCCGTGCAAGGCCATTACTTCATGCCACGCTTTGGCATGGTTCGGCATGGAATCATACAGTACGCCGTCCATGTCAAACAACACGGACTTCAGGTCGATGCGTTCATAACGCCGGTCAGTCAAATAGGCTTGTATCGCTTGCTTCATCATTCATAATTCTTTTCAGGTTTTCCATATAATTACGGGCAGCCTCGGCATCTTCGGCAGGCGGAGACCAGGGCGCCATGTTTTCGGGCGTCAGAGGGGCAAACGGGCCTTGCTTGATTTCATATATCACCGAACCGGATTCCAATACCAACAGCCCGTGCCATGTGCCCGCCGGGATTTCACCGCCGTAACAGCCTTTCCGGGGATCAAGGATCACCGTCTCGGTGACATGCCCTTCTTCGTCGAAAAGAAAGACTGCCACGCGGCCCCGCAGCAGCAGAAAGATTTCGTGTTTGTCCGGCCGGCAATGCCGGTGCGGACGCAGGTAAGTGCCCGGTTCCATCGCGTTCAGAAGGCGGTTAAGCGGGTCGTTCAAATCGGCATGAAAGTTATAATTCATGCGTAAACGCGGCGCAACTTGAGCTTGCGCCGTTGTCGCGTCTAAAAGTTGTTCGTTTATTATCTTTATCATCGGGAGGCAAAGGTAAGCATAAAAATTCAATGATTCGTTGCACAGGGAATTGAGAATTGAGAATTGAGAATTGAGAATGATGAAATGTATGTCATGTCCTGCCATAGGTTGACAAAAAAAAGGAGAAAACATGACAAAAAGTAAGAGAATGTATTATCGGTACAGTAATTGTTTTAAGGAAAAAGTAGTCCAGGAAGTATCATCAGGCTCAAGTATAAGTTCTGTAAGTCTGAAATACGGGATACGCGGAGCGGGAACGATTCAGGGCTGGATAAAGAAATTTGGACGGGAAGAATTATTAAACACGGTAGTAAGAATACAAATGAAAGGAGAAATGGAAGAGATCAAGCGTCTGCGTGAAGAGAACCGCCGGCTGAAG
>JAITPV010000099.1 GCA_031289275.1 Tannerella sp. | reverse complement strand
GCATAGATTTTCTTCCCGTCCTTGCTTTGGGTGAACCAGACGCTGTTGTCTTTGTAATAAGGGGTGATGCGGGTGTTGTAAATCGCTTCCCCGTTCTTTTGCAGCCATTCACCTATTTTTTGCAGCCGTTCGATGACTTCGTCCGGAAGCATCCCGTCCGCTTTAGGCCCGATTCCCAACAAGAGATTTCCGCCTTTGGCCGTAATCTCAACCAACGTGTGAATCACACTCGCCGGAGATTTGTATTTATCTGCCGGAACAAATGGCCAATGATCTCCCAGGGTGACGCAACTTTCCCAAGGTATCTCCAATTGAGCGCCCGGAACAGTCTGTTCGGGCGTCTGATAGTTTTCATATTCACCTTCCACCGTGCGGTCAACCACTAAAATCTCCGGCTGATACTTTCGTGTCATAGCGGCTATTTTCGGCATGTCAATATCCTGGTTTTGTATGGATGGGCGCACCCAACCGCAGTCCAACCACAGGATGTCTATTTTTCCATAATCGCCGTTTACCAGCTCTTCAATCTGGTTATACGTGTATTCCTTAAATTTTTCCCACCGTTCCGGATATTTTTTGACGTTGTAATTCACATGCCGGTCAGGCGTTGCGAAATAGTCCCACCAGTAATACGGCGAATGCCAGTCGGCTTTGGAGTAATAGGCGCCAATCATGTAATTTTCCTGCCGGAAGGCATTGAATACTTCCTTAACCGCATTGCGTCGCGGATCGTCCTTGAAAGCGCCGTGGATGATGGAAAAATCGGTCTGTTTCGTGTCGAACAGACAGAAACCATCGCAGTGTTTGGTCGTGAATACCACGTAGTTCATCCCCGCCTGTTTGCCGACTTTAGCCCATGACGACGGGTCGAAACGGTCGGGTTTGAACTTGTCGATGGTTGCCCAATAATTCCGCTTGAAAGCGTCGTAAGTGACGGATTTATCGCGGATAATCCAATCCCAGTCTTCGGAACAGAGATCCCACGAGGCTTCGATACCCATTTCGGAATAAAGCCCCCAGTGAATAATCATTCCGAATTTCAAATCCTGCCATTGCTCTAATTTCTTTAACACTTCCGGCTCTTTCGGATAAATGTAGGAATCGGACTTGATATGTAACATTCCTTCTTGTGCATAAAGAACCGAAACCGTTATACACATAAGCGCCATTGAGGTAAGATAAATAAATACTCTTCTTTTCATTGTTTTTATTTTTATAAATTGAACTGATAATCAATTGATATATGATTGCGGAAACCATATTATAGTTTGATTCAACTCCGGAGCTGTCAACGGAAAACGCAAACTGCTTCCCTCGAATGTTGCTTCAATATAATATTCAATTGCTTTCCGGCTCTGTCCCAAAAAAGGCAGGGTAACCTGATAATTGCTTTTGCTCAGATGCAGCAGTTCCACTTTCTTGAATGACGTCTTTGCGCCCAATTCCTTCCAGTATAGAACTGCTTTCATCGGAGGTTTTGGCGAATGGATTTTCACCGGCAACACTGTTTTTTCGCCGGTAAAAGCGATGGTACGGAGTGTCGGAATAAAAATACGTGGTTTGCCACGGTATTCTTTCCACGCATCCATTTTCGCATCAACCGGACGACCCATCAATTTTTCGAGTTTTTGTTTCGGCTCGTCCCACGCGGTTTGACGCCAAGAATCACTTTGTTCCATGAAGACTATCTCCATCAATCCTCCGTTGGTCGTTACGGTCTCCTGCAGACAGGTTGACATTGCGCCGTACTGTTGCGTCAGCTCCCCGAACAACGGTAAAAGTTCCTTTTCGGCACGGTTCTTTTTCGTAATATCCTCATTTTCCGCTTCGATTTCTTTTATCAACGCCTCGAATTTGCCCAGCGTGCAACGCACCTGCGCCTGCCGACGGTAATACAGCAGGAAATTTTGCCAAAACTCAAAACGTTCCCGATCGCCGGCAGAGGAAATACGGGAATGAAGACGGCAAAAATCATCTACAAAAGCAAAACGCTTTTGAACAGATTCCCATGCGTTGCTGTCGGGAGACAACGCGCCGCCCGGACAACCTTTTTGAACGGATATTGGAAGGTTTCCGTCGATTGAGTGGAAAAATTGAGCCGCGTCTTCGGCAATTTCCTGTCCGAACATGTTTTCCGCCCAGTCTCGCCAGAAATCAATGGATTCCATTCCCCGGTTTGATTGTCCGTCAAAAAACGGCTTTTTTATCCGTCCCTGTTCCGGAAGCTGTTGTCCCGGCATCGGGTTCCATACGTCTTGATTCCAAGCCGCCTGCGCCAATGCCGCTATGTTCGGACTTAGTTCTTCGGTACGCCAGTGTAGCCCCATCAGTCCGTTGCAACCATAGGCAAGTGCATCTGCCGCATCGTTGCGGATACGTGAAACGAATATCTGCGGATTATTCAACCCGTGATAATGATCGCTTTCCATCCAGGGAATAGCCCATTTTCCGGCTCTCTTTATCTGACGGTATGCACTGTCGATTGCCACATGTCCGACATCGCGGCTTATGGAACTGAGCGGAATAGAAGGCGGAAGTTTATGGTCAAGCAATGTACGGTCTTCAACCGGGCCAATCACCCAACCTGCAGTTGCCAGTTCAAAAGGACGACCTATTTCGTCCAACGCTTTGTTCGCGATTAGTATATCGTCAATGACCTTGGCGGTTGCCTCTTTCGTGTTGTCGCGCCATGTCCAGTCTTCTTCCGTCCAGAGCCAATAATAATCCAATGGATGGCTTGCTTTAATTCGCCGAAAGATAGATTTATAAATTTCTTTGACCTGTTCGGGATCATCGGGATTTTTTCCCGTATCGACCATCCGTTCCCGTACCAACGTTGGAATTGTCATCGGCGCCTCTGTCCCGATACAGGTTTTGACGCCGACGGAACGGGCGAACGTGAATGCCTTTGAAAACTGACGTCCGGTACGGTTAAAAAGTAGATTTGATTCTTCCGGCGTTTGCGGGCCGGCAGGCAATCCTTGCATGACTTCCGGTTCCCAATGTTTTTCGGGAAATAATCGGCTGGAACCAAACAGGTAGGATTCCGTTTCTCCGGGAGTGATTTTTCCCCAATGCCCCATAATAGCGGTTGAATAATAATGAGCCGGATAACCGAAAGAAACAGTTCCGTCCGGGCGAATATCTTTTTCTTCCCCAATCCAGACGGTCGGTTCCGCATAAGGAAGACCTTCCGGATAACAGTGTATGCCGATGAAATTCATCCGCATTTTAGCCAGTTGCCCTATATGGACGATATAATCATCGGCGCTCCATTGGTCAAAACCATGCGGATGCGACCCCCACGGATTGAGGCCGCGCAGGGCAAACAATGGTTTCCCTTTTTCCTTGATTTGCGGCAAGGCAAAAGGGATTTTCCGGTCGGGAATAACGTCGCCGTGAAGATAAAACCGGATTCCCCAATGTTCCGCCAGCCGGTATATACCGTAAAGCAATCCGGTTGCGCTTCCTCCGCAGACAGTCAAAACAGGGTCTTGGGTTTCAATTTCGTATTCTTCGGACGCCAGTTTCCCGGAATCTACGGACAGAAGAATTGTTTTCGCCGACGCGGAATTTTTGGATTGGCCGGTTACCGCTAACGTTCCCGTCCGGAGATAGAGGTAACGTTGCAGTTCTCTTGTTGCAAAATCCACTATCACATTATTTTCCGGCGTCCCAACAATCCGAACCGTTTCCCTTGCTTCCTGTCCGTAACAGATGTTGCTTAATATGATAATTAAGCCAAGTGAAATAACCATGCTTTTTTTCATATCATCTATTTTCCTGACCGAACATGTTTTGCACACTCCCTGCCGAAACACGCGGCGATTCCAAACCGAAATGATTCACTACAGAAATCGAAATCGTATCGGAAACGGCAGCTTTCACGCAATATCTTAGTTCGGGCAACCGGACAGGCTCTGCATCGTCGCCGTTGGTACTAGCCGTTTGGTAATCGGTTTCAGGATATGCAGCGACAAAATTACTGTTTTTGTACATGCGAAACTGCTTGATTCCCGATTCAATGTCTGCTGTCGCCTTCCATGTCAGTTCCATTGTTGTGGCGTCAATCCGGTGAATCGCCACTTCGTAAGGCGCAGGTGGAGGAGTAACGTCGGCTACGGTACCGGTTTGGATATATTCCCTCCATTTCGCTGCCGTAAGCGAATCGGGCAATACACAAAGCGCCTTCCTGTTTTTACCCTTGTAACTTGCTGCCGGATATATCTCCAGCGTGGCTGTATCGCCGAGCCATGCTTTTGTTTTGTCCATGCCGGACATTGGAAGCGACGGGTCGGGCGACAACCGT